>DASSRV010000292.1:0-20748 GCA_035701605.1 Gammaproteobacteria bacterium | reverse complement strand
AGGTCTGCGACGCGCGCATCCGTGCGGCCAAAAAACAGCTCGCCGCCCGCGTGGTCATTCTCGGGCATCATTACCAGCGCGAGGAAGTCTATCGTCACGCCGATCTCACCGGTGATTCGCTCAAGCTCGCGAAACTCGCCTCGGACGTGGACGCGGAAACCATCGTGTTCTGCGGCGTGCATTTCATGGCCGAAGTCGCCGACATCCTGTCGCGCGACAATCAGCAGGTCATCCTGCCGGACCTTGCCGCCGGCTGTTCCATGGCCGACATGGCGGACCTCGCCAAGGTGGAAAGCGCATGGCGCGAACTCGCGGACGTGCTCGATCCGGATGCGCAGGTCACGCCCATCACCTACATCAATTCCGCGGCCAACCTCAAGGCTTTCTGCGGCCGTCACGGCGGCATCGTCTGTACCAGCACCAATGCCGGTGCCATCCTGAAATGGGCCTTCGGAAAGCGCGAGAAAGTGCTGTTCTTCCCGGATCAGCATCTGGGTCGCTGGAGCGGATACAAACTCGGCATCCCGCTGGAGGACATGGCGGTATGGGATTTCGACAAACCGATGGGCGGGTTGACGCTGGAGCAGATTCGCAAGGCAAAAATCCTGCTCTGGAACGGCCATTGCTCCGTGCACCAGATGTTCCGGCCCGAACACATAGACCGTTTCAAAGAAAAATATCCCGAGGCACACGTCATCTGTCATCCGGAATCCGCGTTTGAAGTCTGCTTGAAATCGGAGGCTGTCGGCTCCACCGAATTTATCCAGAACACCATCCGCAACGCCGAACCGGGCAGCCGCTGGCTGGTGGGCACCGAACTGAACCTGGTCAACCGCCTGCACGAGGAAGTGAAACACAAGGGCATCAACGTGCACTTCATGTCGCCGATGGTGTGCATGTGCTCCACCATGTTCCGCATTGATCCCCAGCATTTTGCTTGGACGCTGGAGAATCTGGTGGAAGGGAACACGGTGAACCGGATCAAGGTGCCGAAAGAAGATGCAGTGCAAGCAAAATTGGCGTTGGAGCGGATGCTGGACGTCAAAGTTTAGTCCGGGCGTCTTTCTCGTCACCCCGGCGGACGCCTACATGGATGTAGGCGGTAGAGCGACGCAGGAGGCCAAAGCCGAGGCCGGGGTCCAGTCTAAATTCAAGCGCGGCTTCGCCGACACATCGTCATTCCGTGCGCGACCGCCAGGGATGGTGGAAGCGCAGGTTTTGCAGGAGCAAAAACCTGCCGACCGCCAGGATGGCGGAAGTCCCGGAAACGCAGGAGCAGTTTCCGGGAAAGGCCGGAATCCAGTCTTGATTTAGTAGCGGCTTCGCCGCCGCTTTTTCATGTGGGTTCCCGCACCCACGGGCGGGTGACTTTTGTCTTGTCAAAAGTCACCAAAACCGCCCTCCCGGTCGCGTGGTCGCTGCGCGACTGCCCTCGCACCTTGCTGCGCTGCGGAGTCCCGCTCACGAGGCTCCTGCCTCGATTGCGGGAGCTCGCCATCCATGGCTTCGCCCCTTCGGGCTACCCTTGCTCGCTTCGGTGCTTCGGCACGCTCCGACGGGGTTTCAAGAGCGGTCTTCGACGTTTGAGGTTTCATTGACAGCTTTCTGACAAAGCAAAAGCACAGGCTGATTCCTTATCCGTCGCCCCGGCGGACGGCTACATGGATGTAGGCGGTAGAGCGACGCAGGAGGCCAAAGCCGAGGCCGGGGTCCAGTTCTTGATCGAGTTGCCGCCTTCGGCGGCAATCACTTTTTACGGCTTTAATCATCCCGAGACTTGACAAACATCACTTAGGCAATTACCTTAGTATCATCCGAGCCCGGGATTTCCCAGGCCGGACCGGGTTATTCGGGCCATCGAGTGGAGTCGCCATGCTTCAATCCGCAGCCGCTGACGACGTGTTCTATGCCTTGTCCAATGCGACGCGGCGGAAGGTCTTGGAACGGCTGTCGGCCGGGCCCGCCACCGTCAGCGAGCTGGCCGCGCCGATAGACATGAAGCTCCCCTCGTTCGTGCAGCACCTCTCGGTGCTCGAACAGAGCCGGCTGGTGAAGTCGAAGAAACGAGGGCGGGTGCGAACCTACGAGCTCATCCCCGAACGCTTCAAGGTCGTTGAGAACTGGCTGACGGCACGCCGTGAGCTATGGGAATCACGACTGGATCAGTTCGATCAATACGTCAAGAAACTCAAGACGAAGGAGTCGAGATCATGAGCAAGCAATTTGCAATCAACCCGAAAACCGATTTCGTGATCGAGCGGGTCATAGACGCACCCACGCGGCTGGTCTGGGAAGCCTTGACCAAACCGGAACATCTCAAGGAATGGTACATGCCCAGAGAATGGGGCCGCGTGGTGCGCGCCGAACTGGACTTGCGGCCCGGCGGCATCTTCAGCATAGACATTGCCTTGCCAGACGGCCAGGTATTTCCCAACCTCGGCTGTATCCTGGATGCCGTTCCCATGGAGCGGCTAGTCTGGACCTCCATGCTGTTTCCCGGTTATCGCCCGGCTGTCTTTGACGACGTTCCGATCACCGCCATCATGACCATGGAGAGTGCAGGAACCGGCACGCGTTACGTCTTCACGGCCCTGCACCGGGATGAAGCGGACTTCGAGAAAAACAAGGCGTCGGGTTGGCAGCAGGGAACCGAGATCGTCATCGCTCAGTTCATGGAGCACGTGATTTCGATGAAGTAGTGCTGGGTGCTCCACGACAGCGTACGTAGCGGGATAGCAATCGGATGGAGAGGAACTGTTAGCTACCAACGAGCTTGTCGTACTCTGCGTGGCTACCAATCCAGAACCATATGACTCCATCTTGCACTTCCACGCCGAGCGCCCGGAAGTGCAAACCCACTCTGACCGACCTGAATCTGCCAACTCGTTTGTAATGCAGGGAAGGGTGAGTTGGATTGACTTTGAGAAGTTGATAGTTCTGATCCGCGAGTCGTTGGACGTGTGCCGGCAACGCTTGGTACGCCTTCCAGAACTCTGGCGTAGCGGAATGCTTCACAGGGCGCTGGTTTTGCCTGAGGCGTGCGCCTTGAGAGCTTTTTCTGCGAGCTGGTCCAGCTTACCCGTGGCAACATCCTGCTCGATCTGGTGATCCCAGGATGCGGCATCAAATTCGGTGTACCAGGCACGAAAGCGGGCAAGCTCCTGCGGGGAGAGCTCGGATACCTGCTTCTCGATGGTCTGAATCTTGCTCATGCAGGGTAGCATACCAGAAGCGGCGTCGTGGTGGTTAACGCCTGAAATCAGCAGTGCGCGTAGCGCGTCCGCTGGATTGAGTTGTAAGGCGGCACTCCTAGTACCCTTGTGCCGTTATAATGAGAACGTCACCGCCAATCTTCGTATCTGTGCCGAACCACAACGTTATGTTACTACCGCGCGTTGCTGTGCCGTATTTCAGATGGAACGTCAGGGGCATTGCAACTAAATCGTTTGGGCTAAACAGCTCGCTCGACGACAGGCAAGATAGAGCGCGGCTTACGTTGTCGCGTGCGAACTCGACAGCCGTATGTTGAGAACCCATGAGGTACGCGCACAGAGCTTTAGCGGATGCTAGGCCGTAAGCGTCGCACCGCCTAAATATTCCTATCACGGACTGATCCATGTCCTTAAACGGGATCATCCATGATGTGTGAAGATCAATGCTCTCGGTATGACCGGGCGGCACCGAGAGAACAAATGTTTGCAAGGGCACGCATAGCGCATCTTGATTGGGAGAGGCCAACACCGCCATCGGAACTACAACAAGTAGTGCCAGCACTGAAATGGTCGTGAGTCGCATATGCTGCCTAACGACCAAGCTCAGCGGCAAAGGCAATCTGGCGTGGCTTTTGCGAATGCAAAAGACATGACAGCTTGCCTTTGTCCGTCTGCAGCGCCTTGTTAGGCGGCACGAGCGCTGCCCCTCTTTCGGGCATCAACTATTACGGCGGGACCATTGTCCCGCGTTAGGGCGTCCAGCCGGAGAAATCCCGGGCCAATGGCCTTAGTGACCTCCGAAGGTAACTTCAGAACGCCAAGTGAGGAATAGACTGCCGCCCAGCAAAACACAGCGTCTTCGGCCATAGTGTAGCTTCGCGGTTTGCTACTGCCTCTATACCGCTCGTTCGATATCGTGATCTTTCCCGCAGTATTGCGAAGCCTTTTGAGCGTATTCAGATCCTTTGCGAACGACGGCTTAGCTCTGGGCAGGTACTTGAATTCCACCACACCGATTACGCTTCTGGTATTGCACACGATTAAGTCAGGGCATCGCCGATCAGAACCAAGGATTGCGCTAGGCTCGACGAATAGGTTCCTTGAAACTTCCCCTCTTTCGAACTCCTCGCTCAGCGCCATACAGAAATGCGTTTGCAGCCCGCGTTCCGAGTTGACTAGGCGCGAATCATACGGTCCTGCGATCGTTCGGCTCCAGGCGCTGCACAATTGGGCTCTCAGAAGATTGCGTCGACCCATCAGTGCCGCCTAACAGTAACTAGACTGCGCACGATGATATTCCAATGATGCGGCGTGCGTCATTATTACATGGAGCCTTCAGGGATGAGGAACTTAAAGTATTTTTAATCAATAGCTTATAGCCCTGAGCCAGACATGGCCTGGAATAACGACGCGCGCGCTGTTTTTCTTCCCACCCCGTCGGAGCGTGCCGAAGCACCGAAGCGAGCAAGGAAAGCCCTAAGGGGCGAAGCCAGGGATGGCGAGCTCCCGCGATCGAGGCAAGATGCCTCGTGAGCGGGACTCCGCCGCGCAGTGAGGTGCAAGGGCAGTCGCGGAGCGACCACGCGACCGGGGAGACGGTTTTGGTGACTTTTGACGTCTCAAAAGTCACCCGTCCGTGGGTACGGGAACCCACAATAAAAGGACGCGGCGAAGCCGCACTTAATCAAGACCTGGATACCGGCCTTTCCCGGAAACTGCTCCTGCGTTTCCGGGACTTCCGCCATCCTGGCGGTCGGCAGGTTTTTGCTCCTGCAAAACCTGCGCTTCCACCATCCCTGGCGGTCGCGCACGGAATGACGATGTGGCCGCCGAAGTCGGCGGCTTAATTTGGACTGGACCCCGGCCTCGGCTTTGGCCTCCTGCGTCGCTCTACCGCCTACATCCATGTAGGCGTCCGCCGGGGTGACGATTCAGTGGGCGTTGCCAGCCTTGGCTTGCTCCGCCATCCATTCCCTGACTTCTTTTTCCAGCGCGCTCATGGGCAAGGTGCCGTTTGAGAGAATCTCATCGTTGAATGCCTTGATGTCGAATTTGTCGCCGAGCGTGTGTTTGGCTTCGTCACGAAGTTTCAGAATCGTCAGTTCACCGATCATGTAGGACAGCGCCTGCCCCGGCCAGGCGATGTAGCGATCCACTTCGGTGTTGATGTTCTGGTCGGTGAGTGCGGTATTGGCTTTCATGTAGTCCACGGCTTTTTGCCGGCTCCAGCCGTAGTAATGAATGCCGGTGTCCACGACCAGCCGTACGGCGCGCCAGCTCTGGTAGGAGAGTCCGCCGAATTGCTTGTAGGGCGTGTCGTAGAGGCCCATTTCCTTGCACAAGACTTCGGTGTACAGCGCCCAGCCTTCGCCGTAGGCGTTGTAATAACCGAAACGGCGGAAGTTCGGCAGACCGGTGAGTTCGGTCGCGAGCGAGAGTTGCAGGGCATGGCCGGGCCGGCCTTCATGGCAGGTCAGGACCGGGATTTCAAATTTCGGGCGGGTCTCGGGCTTGTAGAGGTTCACGTACATGTACGCCGCACGGCTGCCGTCCGCGGCAGGCGGATAGGAGTACGCGGGATAGGTGTTCGGTGCCTGATCGGCGGGAATGATCTTGATACCCCAGGGAATGCGCGGCAGCTTGTGGAATTCAGTGACGAGCAGGGGGTCAATGGTTTTGGCTTCGGCCTTGTAGGCTTCCAGCAGCGCATCCGGATTCTTGTAATAGAACTTGGGATCGGTGCGCAGGTAGTGCAGGAAGTCGGCGAAGCTGCCCTTGAATTTTACTTCCTTGATGATATCGAGCATTTGTTGGTGGATTTCCGCGACTCGTTTCAACCCTAGTTTGTGTACCTGTTCCGGCGTCATGTCGGTGGTGGTGAAATGCCGCACCAGATAGGCGTAATAGGCTTTGCCGTCCGGTAGAGAAGTGGCGGCAAGTTTGGTACGCGCATGCGGCAGGTAGGTCGTGTTGAATAAAACATCCAGCCGTTTGAACGCCGGCACCACGACAGCCGAAATGGCTTTGCGTGCCTCGGCTTGCAAGGTCTTGGCAGTCGCGGCGTCAATCGAATCCGGCATGTGCTTGAACGGCGTGTAGAACACGCTTTCCGCCGGATCGCTGACGATGTTGGCCTTGATCTGCTGAGGAATGCGCTCGGCCACGACTTTCGGGAGCGTGTAGCCCTGATCCACGCCCTGTTGCAGCAGCGCGATGGTCTGGTCCATGTAGGGTGCGAAGTCCTGCATGCGCTTCAGCCAGTCCTGGTAATCCTTGAGCGTCTTGAAACGCAACGACTGGGCGTAATCACCCACGGTCTGGATGCCGCCGAGCTGGTTGAGCGGGAACAGGTATTCGTGGAATTTCCAGGATTCCTCGCCGTCTTCGTGCTGCCATTTGAAGAGGTCGTAACTGACTTTGTCCTGCGCGGAAAGCTCAGCACGGTTGATTTTCAGCAGTGCCGCGTAGTCGGCCTGGTCTTCGGCGTGATAACGCTTGAGGGCCGCGAGGCTGAGGTCGGGCCATTGATTGTTGTAGCGGCGGTCGCCCAGATCGGAAGCGTAGAGTGGATTCTCACGCATGCCGCGCTCCCATGAATTCTTGAACAGCGTGTGCAACGCGCTGGTTGCGGCATCGTCGGTCGCCTCTACGGCAGGCGCGCCAAGACACAGGCCGATGAGCAGGGCGGGAAGCAGGATACGGAGATTGCGCATGACGGACTCCTGAAGCGGCTCGGTAACAGTGCGGGCTTTGACTGCGCCGCGCCGACTTGGTGCCATCGGATGCGGTCGCAGGCAGCGGCTTGCCGCGCTACCGTAAGGCCAGGGCTGCCGCGAGACAAGCCCGGCGTGGTGCCGGCAGGGGCTTTCCGGTATCATTTTGGACCGCCGGAGCGGCCTGAAACCGGCCCCGCCGGCCGGTATCCGTGGGCGGTGGGGCAACTCGCCGCCTTTCGTTTTCTTCCGCGCCAGGATCCGGAGCCCATGGGCAAACACACGTCTTTGTACGATGCGCACACCGCCGCCGGCGCGCGGCTGGTGGATTTCGGCGGCTGGGAAATGCCGGTCAATTACGGTTCGCAGATCGAGGAGCACCACGCGGTGCGCCGCGATGCCGGCATGTTCGATGTTTCCCACATGACCGTGCTCGATCTCGAAGGCGCGCGCACGCGCGATTTCCTGCGCAAGCTCCTGGCCAACGACGTCGCCAAGCTGCACGAGTCGGGTAAGGCGCTGTATAGCTGCATGCTGAATCCGCAGGGCGGCGTGGTGGACGACCTCATCGTCTATTACCTGCGCGACGACGGGTACCGCATGGTGGTCAATGCCGCGACGCACGACAAGGATCTGGCCTGGATCACGCACGAGGCTCAGGCATTTGACGTGAAGGTGACCGAGCGCGATCTGGCCATGATCGCGGTGCAGGGACCGACCGCACGTGACAAAGCCGCGGCATTGTTACCGGCCGCGGATCGCGACCGGATTCTATCGCTCAAGTTGTTTACCGCCATGCAGAGCGGTGATTACTTTGTGGCGCGCACCGGTTACACCGGCGAAGACGGTTTCGAGATCATGCTGCCGCCGGCGCAGGCGGCGGATTTCTGGGAAGCCTTGCGCAAGCAGGGTGTGGCGCCGTGTGGCCTGGGTGCGCGCGACACGCTTCGGCTCGAAGCCGCCATGAATCTGTATGGCTCGGACATGGACGAAGGCGTGACGCCCTTGGAATCCGGTCTGGCCTGGACCATCGCCTGGGAACCGGAAGAACGCGACTTCATCGGCCGTGATGCGCTCACGGCGCAACGCAAGGCTGGCCCGAAACGCAAGCTGACGGGACTCGTGCTGGAGGATCGCGGCGTGTTGCGCGGTCATCAGAAAGTCCTGTGTGGCGCGGCTGGCGAGGGCGAGATCACCAGCGGTACGTTCTCACCGACGCTGGAGCGTTCCATCGCGCTCGCGCGGGTGCCGGTGGCGGCGGAAGGCACGGTTGAAGTTGAAATCCGCGGCAAGCGCGTGGCGGCCCGCATCGTCAAACCGCCGTTCGTGCGCAACGGCAAGATTCAAATTACCCTGTAGGCGCGGTATATCCGCGACCGTGACTGATACCTAGCTGGAGCATCCCATGAGCAAGATTCCGAGCGATCTCAAGTACACCAAGAGCCACGAATGGGTGAAGCTGGAGTCGGATGGCTCCGTCACCATCGGCATTACTGATCATGCCCAGGAAGCCCTGGGCGACATCGTGTTCCTGGAATTGCCGCAGGCGGGCCGCAAACTCGCGGCGGGTGAATCCTGTGCCGTGGTGGAATCGGTCAAGGCCGCCTCCGACATCTACGCGCCGCTCGCGGGTCAGGTAATCGAGGCCAACAGCGCCCTCGCGGATGCGCCGGAGCAGGTCAATACCGATGCCTACGAGGCCTGGCTGTTCAAGCTCAAGCCGGACGATGCCGGCGCGCTCGCCGAGCTCTTGTCACCGGACGATTACGCCAAGGTCAGCGAAGAGTAATAGGGTGCCGGGTTTTCCTGAACAGATTTGATTCCTTATTTATTTGGGACTGATTGAAACATGAATGCGGTGACGGGATTGCCCGTACAGGATCGTGAATTGGCTGATGCAGAACTGAACCCCGGCGCGTTCAGCGCCCGCCACATCGGTCCGGATGCGGCCGAACAGCAGGCGATGCTGGAGTCGCTGGGTTTTGCCACGCGCGCCGCGCTCATGGATGCCGTGGTGCCCGCCAATATTCGTCGCCGCGATGCCTTGCCGCTGGGATCGTTTGTCGAAGCCAAAACCGAGCACGAGGCACTCATTGCCTTGCGCGCGCGAGCGAGCGAGAACCGGGTATTCCGCTCCTGCATCGGACAGGGGTATTACGGCACGTACACGCCGGGCGTGATCCTGCGCAACGTGCTGGAGAATCCGGCCTGGTACACGGCCTATACCCCGTACCAACCCGAGATTTCACAGGGCCGGCTGGAAGCACTGCTCAATTTCCAGCAGATGGTGAGCGATCTGACCGGACTCGACATTGCCAATGCCTCGATGCTGGATGAGGCCACGGCCGCAGCGGAAGCCATGACGCTGGTCAAGCGCATGAGCAAATCCGCCTCGAATGTGTTTTTTGTCGCGGACGACGTGTTGCCGCAAACGATTGAAGTGGTGCAGACGCGCGCCAAGCCGCTCGGCATACAGGTTCAGGTCGGCAAAGCGGAAGACGCAGCGAAGACTGCCTGCTTCGGTGTGTTGCTGCAATACCCCGGCGTCAATGGCGACGTGCGCGATTACCGCACCTTGTGCGAGCAATTGCACGCACAAGGCGCGAGCGTCATTGTCGCTGCCGATCTTCTGGCGCTGACGCTCCTGACGCCGCCCGGTGAATGGGGTGCGGATGTCGCGGTCGGCAACAGTCAACGCTTCGGCGTGCCAATGGGATTCGGCGGGCCGCATGCCGCGTATCTCGCCACGCGCGATGCCTTCAAACGCTCCATGCCGGGCCGTTTGGTGGGCGTGACCGTGGACAGTCAGGGCAAGCCGGCGTATCGCCTGGCCTTGCAGACCCGCGAACAACACATCCGCCGTGAAAAGGCGACCTCCAACATCTGCACGGCGCAGGCGCTGCTCGCCATCATGGCCAGCATGTACGCGGTTTATCACGGCCCGCAGGGTTTGCGCAGTATTGCGGAGCGCGTGCACCGCCTGTGTGCGGCACTGGCCAATGGTCTGAAACAACTCGGCTTTGCGCCGGTCAATGCCAGTTTCTTCGATACCCTGACAATTCACAGTGGCTCGCACACGGCGGCTCTGCATACTGCGGCGCGCGCGCAGCATATCAATTTGCGTGCAGTGGATGCGGCTCATGTGGGTATTTCGCTGGACGAGACGACAACGCGTGACGATGTTTTGAAGCTTCTCGCGGTTTTTGCGGAAGTGGCGGGCAAGCCGAAAAACGTGACCGTGACATTCGACAATGACGGGCAGGGTGGTATTCCCGCGACGTTGTCACGTACCAGTGCCTACCTCACGCATCCGGTTTTCAACCGTCACCATTCCGAACACGAAATGCTGCGTTACCTGCGCGCGCTGGCCGACAAGGACCTGGCACTGGATCGCAGCATGATCCCGCTCGGCTCCTGCACCATGAAGCTCAATGCCACGAGTGAAATGCTGCCGGTGTCCTGGCCCGAGTTCGCACACCTGCATCCTTTTGCACCCGAGGATCAGACCGCCGGTTATCGCACACTCGTGGCCGAACTCGAACAGATGCTGGTGGCCTGCACCGGTTATGCGGCGGTTTCGCTGCAACCGAATGCCGGTTCACAGGGCGAATATGCGGGCCTGCTGATTATCAAGGCGTACCACGATGCGCGCGGTCAGGGACAACGCAACGTCTGCCTGATTCCGTCTTCCGCACACGGCACCAATCCGGCCTCGGCACAGATGGCCGGGATGAACGTGGTGGTGGTGGCCTGCGACGAGCGGGGCAACGTGGACATCGCGGATTTGAGACAGAAGGCCGAGGTACACAAGGACGATCTGGCCGCGATCATGATTACCTATCCGTCCACGCACGGCGTGTTCGAGGAAGGTGTGCGCGAAGTCTGCGACATTGTGCACACGCACGGCGGGCAGGTGTACGTGGATGGCGCCAACATGAATGCCATGGTGGGCCTTGCCGCGCCCGGACAGTTCGGCGGCGACGTGTCGCACCTCAATCTGCACAAGACCTTCTGCATCCCGCACGGCGGCGGCGGCCCGGGCGTCGGCCCGGTCGCGGTGGCCGCGCACCTGGCGAAGTTCCTTCCGAATACGCGCAGCGCGGGCTACGTGCGCGATGCGGCCGGCATCGGCTCGATCGCCGCGACACCGTATGGCTCCGCCTCGATTCTGCCGATCTCCTGGATGTACATCGCCATGATGGGTGCGGTGGGTCTGACCGCGGCCAGCGAAACCGCGATCCTGAGCGCGAACTACCTGGCCAAGAAACTCGGCGCACATTATCCCGTGCTCTACGCCGGTCCCGGCGGGCTGGTCGCGCACGAGTGCATACTGGACTTGCGCCAGATCAAGGAGACCAGCGGCATCACGGTGGATGATATCGCCAAGCGGTTGATAGATTTCGGCTTCCATGCACCGACCATGAGTTTCCCGGTGGCGGGTACGCTCATGATCGAACCCACCGAATCCGAACCGAAAGCCGAGCTGGATCGTTTCATCGAGGCGATGATCGCCATCCGCGAGGAAATTCGCGCGGTGGAAGACGGCCGGCTGGACCGCGAGGACAACCCGCTCAAATCGGCACCGCATACCGCGGAAATGGTTACCGCGAACGACTGGCCGCACGCTTATACGCGTGAACAGGCGGCATTCCCGGTCAAATCCTTGCGGCACCAGAAATACTGGCCGCCGGTGGCGCGTGCTGACAACGCCTACGGTGACCGCAATCTGATGTGCAGTTGCCCGCCGTTGAGCGAGTACGCGTAAATCGCGCGGCAATGCTGTCGCGCCGCATTCGAGGAGAAAATCATGGCTCAAGTCACATTGCACGGCAATCCCATCCACACCTCCGGCGAACTGCCGAAAACCGGCGCGGCGGCGCCGGACTTCAAGCTGGTCAACAAGGACCTGAAGGACGTCTCGCTGGCGGATTTCAAGGGCAAGAAGAAACTGCTCAACATCGTGCCCAGCCTCGACACGCCCGTGTGCGCGCTCTCCACGAAGAAATTCAACGAGCATGCGAAGACACACCAGGACACCGTGATCCTGATCGTGTCGGCTGACCTGCCGTTCGCACAGGGGCGTTTCTGCGGCAACGAACACCTGGACAACGTGATTCCGCTGTCCCTGATGCGCGGCAACTTCGGCAAGGATTACGGTGTGATGCTCCAAGACGGCCCGCTGGCCGGTGTCACGGCTCGCGCCGTCGTGGTATTGGACGAGCACGACAAGGTGCTGTACACCGAGATGGTGCCTGAAATCGCACAGGAACCCGACTACGAAAAAGCCCTGCACGCGCTCGGCTGAATCGTCCGCATGAATGCCCCCGACCGGCTGCGCGGCATTCCCCGTCTGTGGCGCGCCGCGCGCGTCGGCCTGCAGGTGCTGATCTGGGCCGCGCGCCATGAAGAAGCGATCCGGCTGGAACTGATCGGGGTCGTTATTCTGATCCCGCTCGGTCTCTGGCTGGGTGAGGACGGCGTCGAGCGGGCCCTGTTGTGCGGCTCGGTGTTACTGGTGTTGGTGGTGGAACTGCTCAATACCGGGCTGGAAACCGTGGTGGACCGGATCGGTACGGAATACCATGCGCTGTCCGGCCGCGCCAAGGATTTCGGCTCCGCCGCAGTGCTGATTGCACTGCTGCTGGCCGCGTTGACCTGGCTTCTGATTCTGCTGCAATGACACGGGAGACGAACGCATGCCGGCACTGATCTGCGGTTCCATGGCCTACGACACCATCATGGTGTTTCCCGAGCCGTTCAAGGATCACATCCTGCCGGACAAGATCCACATCCTGAACGTGTGCTTCCAGGTGCCGCAGATGCGGCGTGAATTCGGCGGCTGTGCCGGCAACATCGCGTACAACCTCAAGCTGTTGGGCGGCGAAGGCTTTCCGATGGCGACGGTGGGCACGGATTTCCAGCCCTACGCGGGATGGATGGAGCAGCAGGGCGTGAGCCGCCGTTACATCAGGGAAATACCGGACAGCTTCACCGCGCAGGCGTTCATCACCACCGACACCGATGACAACCAGATCACCGCGTTCCATCCCGGTGCCATGGATCATGCCCACGAGCAGGCAATCCCGCATGATGCCGGTTTCACGCTCGGCATGGTGTCGCCGGACGGCCGCGAAGGCATGTTGCAGCATGCGAACCAGTTTCATGCCGCGGGCATTCCGTTCATCTTTGATCCGGGGCAGGGCCTGCCGCTGTTCACGGGCGAGGAATTGCTGCACTTCGTGGACATGGCCAACTGGGCGGTGGTGAACGATTATGAAATGCAGGTCATGGAGCACAAGACCGGTCTGAGCGCGTATCAACTGGCCGAGCGCGTCAAGGCGCTGATCGTGACCTGGGGCGGGAAGGGCTCGGTCATCTATTCGGATGGGCGGCGCGTGGATATTCCCGCGGTCAAACCGGACGCCGTGCTGGATCCCACCGGTTGCGGCGATGCCTACCGTGCCGGCCTGCTGTATGGCCTGATGCACGACAAGGACTGGGAAACCACCGGCCAGATCGCCTCGCTCATGGGCGCGATCAAGATTGCGGCACGCGGCACCCAGAACCATCATTTCACGCCGGCGGAATTCGCCGAACGCTTCGAGTCCGCATTCGGTTACCGCTTCTGACAGCCACGGGCTTCCGCTTGCCTCAACACTTTTTCCGGACCGGGTTAAACATGAAGAAAATCGTCCTGTTATCGGGTTTGTGGCTGCTGGTGCAGGGCAGCGCGTGGGCCGCCCCCACGGATGAACGGCAGTGGGCCGCGACGCTTGCGCGCGTGTCGCCGTCCGTGGTCTCGATCCGGGTGGATGCGCCGCGTGCCTTCGACACGGAATGGAACCTGACCGGTCAGGCCACCGGTTTCGTGGTGGACGCGGAACACGGCATCATCCTCACCAACCGGCATGTGGTGACCGCCGGTCCGGTGGTGGCGGAAGCGGTGTTCCAGGATCACGAAGTGGTGACGCTGAAACCGATCTACCGCGATCCGGTGCACGACTTCGGTTTCTACCAGTACGATCCCAAGGCGCTGAAATACATCCGCCCGGCATCGCTGCATCTGGCGCCGGACGAAGCCCATGTGGGCGAGGAAATCCACATCATTGGCAACGACGCGGGCGAACAGCAGTCCATCCTGTCCGGTACGCTGGCGCGCACCGACCGTGCCGCACCCGATTACGGCGCCGGCAACTACAGCGATTTCAACACCTTCTACTTCCAGGCCGTGTCCGGCACCACCGGCGGCTCATCCGGTTCGCCGGTCATCAACATCGCGGGCAACGTAATTGCGCTGAACGCCGGCGCGCGCAACGATGCCGCATCGAGCTATTTCCTGCCGCTGGATCGCGTGGCGCGCGCCCTGCGGTTGATCGAGCAGGGCCGGCCGGTCAGCCGCGGTACGCTGCAAACCCTGTTCGAACATGAATACTACGACGGCCTGGAGCGGCTGGGATTGCCGGCAAACGTCGAGACCGCCTTGCGGAAGCAGCATCCGGATGCGACCGGGTTGCTGGTGGTTGGGCAGGTGGTGCCGGGCGGACCCTGCGACGGCAAACTGCAATCGGGCGACATCCTGTTGTCGGTGAATGGCACGGACATCTCGGCATTCGTGCCGCTGGAGCAGATACTGGATACGGCGGTTGGCAAGGACGTGAAGCTGCGGCTGCTGCGCGGTGGCCAGCCCTTGTCAGTGACGGTGACGGTGCAGAATCTCGATGACATCACCCCGGCCAGCTACCTCGAGTTCGGCGGCGCGACGTTGAACAATCTGTCCTATCAGCAGGCGCGCAATTACAACGTGCCGGTGCAGGGGGTGTACGTCGCCAATCCCGGTTACGTGCTGGGCACCGCCGGGATCGGGGCTGCCAGCGTCATCACCAGCATGAATGGCGAGCCGGTGCGGAATCTGGATGATTTCCAGCATCTGCTGGAACAGTTACCGGACCGCGCGCAGGTAGTGATGCGTTACTTCGGCCTGTCCAACAGCGGTCATTCCAGTCTCGCGGTCATGACCGTGGATCGGCGCTGGTACCCGGCGCGGCGTTGTCATCGTGACGATGCCAGCGGCGTCTGGCCGTGCACGGCGCTGCCGCCACCGCCCGCCGGCACGGCCCCGACGCCGGCCAGCGTGAGTTTCCCGCACTACGACGATGCGCGCATGCGGACGCTGGCACCGTCACTGGTGTATGTCAATTTCGACATGCCGTACCCGGTGGATGGCGTGGCGGAGACGCACTACGTTGGCACCGGGGCGATCGTGGACGCGAAACGCGGCCTGGTGGTCACCGACCGCGACACGGTGCCGGTGGCCATGGGCGACGTGCAGTTGACGTTTGCAGGGTCGTTGCAGATCCCGGCGCGCGTGCGCTACGTCAATCCGCTGCACAATCTGGTGGTGCTGCAATATGATCCGGCGCTGATCGGCAAGACGCCGGTGAAGGCCCTGCGTTTCAGCACGCATCGCTCGCGCCCCGGCGATGCCGTATGGCTGACCGGTTTCCAGCCGGACGATACGCTCACCAGCCAGCAGTCGCGCGTGGCCTCGATTGATCCCGCGGTGTTTCCGTTGTCGCGCAGCTTCCGCTTCCGCGACACCAATCTCGAAGTGCTGAGTCTCGCGAACGCACCGGCCAACGTCACCGGCGTGATCACCGACGAGGCCGAACGGGTCACGGCGCTGTGGGCCGGGTTTGCCTACGAGGACAACAAGGGCCGCACCCATGAAATGACGCGCGGTATCCCGGCCGACGTGGTGCGGGACACCTTGCGCATCGCGGAAAGCGACGGACGCACCCCGCTGCGCACGCTGGATGTGGAACTCTATCCGGTTGCCTTGGCCCAGGCGCGCAAGCTCGGCCTGCCGGATGACTGGCTGGGCAAGCTGGAAACCGCGGAGCCGGAACGGCGCCAGGTGCTGGTGGTGGCGCGGCTGACCGCGGGTACGCCGGCGGCGGGTCTGCTGCAAACCGGCGATCTGTTGCTGGCGCTGGACGGCAGGCCGGTGACCAGGTTCCGTGCGGTGGAGCAGGCCAGCCAACGTGCGCAGTTGAAGCTCACGCTGTTGCGCGACAAGCGCGTCGTCACGCTCACGGTCCCGACCGTGAGCCTGGATGGCAAGGGCACGCAGCGTCTCCTGGTATGGGGCGGTGCGTTGTTGCAGAAGCCCCAGCATGCAGCCGCGGCGCAGCGCGGGATTCCGCGCGAAGGGTTGCTGGTCGGTTATTACAGCTACGGCTCACCCGCGAGCCGCTACGGCCTGGTGCCGGGCTTGCGCATCGTGTCGGTGAACGGTCAGGCCACGCCGGACATGGATGCATTCATTGCCGCCACGCGCGCGTTCAAGGATGGCGACATCGTGCGTCTGGGTGTCACCAGTTGGGACGGCATGACGCAGGTGATCACCCTGAAACTGGATCTGCGCTACTGGTCCACCTACGAGATCGTGCATGCCGCGGACGGTTGGCAACGCCAAGCGCTTTAGCCGCGGAAATCCCACTGCACTTTCAGGATCACCTCGTTGCCCTGACTCACGACCGGTTGGCCGAGGCCGTTGGTTTCGCTGACCAAGCCGTGGTTCCAGACCAGATAGATATTGCTGGCGTCGCCCACGATCCAGCGCAAGCGCGTGTTCATGCTCACGCCGGAAATGCCGCTGCTGTGCTGCGCGAACTCCGAGATGTAGAGATTGGGCGTGAAGGAATACGTGGCGCCGAGCGTGGACAGGCGTGTGACAAAGCTGCCCTGTGGCAGATCGGCAAAAAGACCCTCATAGGACGCACTGAGTTGCATTCTTCCGGACGGCAGGTTCCAGTCGAGGTAGATGCCGGGATGTTGCGCGGTACCGGAGTAATACCCGCCCGTGGAATCAATGAATTGGAATACCCACGGCAGCGCGCGGGGTGAATTGAACGCCACACGCCGGCGATTCCAGGTGTAGCGTCCGGCAGGAAGCGTCACACTGTCCGCCAGATCGAAGGCCTGTGGCGGCGCATCGAAGTTCCGATAGACGTCGAATTCCCAGTACCAGCCGCTCTCGGTCAGCATCTGGGGGCCGAACCACCATTCGGAACTCTGTTTGCCGCCGCCCTGCGGTCCGAAACCATCCACTTCGCTGTAATGGCCGTCGAACCAGAAGCGATGCACCCAGCCAAACGCCCCGTCCGATGCCGGACGCGGGTTGAAGGAGAGCTCGGTGTAGTACTGCCGGGTGCCGGGGCGCGGCAGGAAGCCGATGCCGGGATCGAGCGCATCGCCGAACACGTTCACCTGCGCGATCGCGTACCAGCGATCGTTGGGATATTCGATGCCGGCGCCGTAGCCATTCACATTGCCGGCCGGCAGATCGCCGCTGGAGCGCGCGCCCCAGGCGGACAGGGTCAGGTTCTTGTCGCCGGCGAAATTCGCGGTTTTCCACAGGGCATCCGTGCCGACGAAGCTGTTGTCGCGCATTCCCGCGGGATCGCCGTGCGTGAGCAGCGCGCCGAGTTGCAGGTTCGGGTCCGGATTCCAGGTGCCGCGGCCGACGAACAGATTGGCGGCGTCGGACACGCCGGTGCCGGCCATCTGGGTGTCCAGCAACGCCAGTGAGCCGCTGTCGGACTGGCCGATGAGCTTGACGCCCTCGTCGAGCGGTACCGGCACGCCGTTCACGAGACCGATGCTGCGCGAGTAATAGGGAATGAAGCTGGAAATATTGCCGAGCTTGTAGCCGAAGCTCAGCAGATTGGAACCTTGCAGGAAGAACTGGCGCTTCTCGGGGAACGACAGCGGGAAGCGGCCGGTGTTGATCTGCTGCTGATCGGCTTCGGCTTCCGCGAAATCCGTGTGGTAGGTGAACAGGCCGGCGAGCGAGGGATTGAAATTGTATTTGAGGTCGAATCCCGCATTGCTGGAGGCGCCGGCGCCGGTCTGGGACCTGGCGATGCCGTAAGGCTGGAACTCCCAGCCCTGTCCCTGTTGCAGGTTCTGCACGCCGTCAAGGATGCCTTCGCGTTGCAGATCCAGCACCGAGGAATCCAGCGTGGTGCCGGACCAGTTGAGCGTGAGCAGATCGCGCGGCACGTTGCGCGTGATGTTGAAGCCCCAGGCGCGGGTGCCGTGGCTGAATTGCAGGCTGCGCGTATCAATCGCGAGCTCCGCGACCCAGCCGTGCGCGTTGCGCGTGACCCGGGTTTTCCAGATGCCGTCCCAGTTGTAATCCACGCCGTTGCCGCTGTTCATGGAGGGCGTGGGCGACAGCAGGCCGTCGCTCATGGCACCGGCCGCGTTGACTTCAAAGATGTACGCCACGCGCCGGGTGCCGAAACTGTCTATGACGAAGCCCACATAGTCGTCGTTGCCCTGATCGCCGTCACGCACCAGGGTGTGGGTGGCGATGAGGGCAGGATCGGGATCGTCCGCCACGATGCCGATATACAGCGTATGGCCGTCGTGCAGCAGCAGCACGCGTGTGTGGTAGGGCGTGGGTATGCCCGGATGCGGACTTTGCTGGGTGAGGTCGGGGATCACGCCCGCGTGCCGCCAATCCGGTTCGTCCAGGTTGCCGTCAATGACGATCTTGCCGGAGGCGGGCTGTGCGGTGACCGAGGGCAGGGCCGCGTCGGCGGAGGCCGGGCGCCACGGCAGACACAGGCCCAGGGACAGGAGAAGCGTAAGAAAGGTGCGCATGGAGATTCCGGCCGGGATGGATAAAACGGGATGGATGAAATCGTTAGTCCTGAGAGGGTCCGCACTGCGAATTGGTTCAGGTTCGCGGCAGGATTTTTGTCGTTTCCGTGATCCGGATGGCAGACGGCCCCCTTGCGGGAGGCCGTCTCCGGGTCCATCGGGCGGGCTCAGTCCTTTGCCACCCGCAGGCTGATGTTGCCGCTCAGGCTGCGGGCGTTGACCTGCGCGCTGCCGGCGCCGCTGGTGAAATGCAGCTCGGTGCCGGGGGCATATTCGCTGGTGCGCTGTGGTTTGGGACCGAAGCTGTTTTCGATGTTGCCGCTGAAGCTCGAGACGTCGAAGCGGGCATCGGGAGTTTCCGGGAACACCAGCTTGAGGTTGCCGCTGGTGCTGTTGAAGCTGTAATTCCCGTTCTTGTCGAGTGCGGCCACAAAATCCACATTGCCGGAAGTGGAGCTGAGTTGCGCGCGATCCAGGCGGTTGCGGTCGAACACCTTGACCGTGCCGCTGATGCTTTCGGCCTGTAACTCGCCGTCCACACGGCTTATGCGCACGTCGCTGCTGATGGCGTGCGCGTTGATGTGGGCATTGGCGGCCGAGCCGGTCACATCCACGTTGCCGCTGATCGAGGACGCGTCAATCTCGCTGTCGCTGGACACGAGACTGACGTAGCCGCTTACGCTTTTCAGGCGCGCGGTACCGCTGACCCCGTCCGCCTTGATGTCGGCGCTGACGGTATTGACCGAGAGGTGTGCCGCCTTCGGGACGTTGATGACCAGATCGGAACCTTCAACGTCGCGATTAGAATGCTCCGGCAGGACCACGCGGATGCTGATGCCATCGTCATTGTTGCTGACATCCAGGCGTTCGCTGCCTGCGCCAAGTGTGCCGGTCACCCGGACCTGGTTCTTGTCCCAGCCGTGTACCGTGACCGTACCGGCCAGATTGTTGACCCACACCGTTCCGGTCGCGCTGACGTTGCGGGTTTCGTTGATGGGGGTGCCGTGGTTGGCGGCATAGGCGCTGTTCGCGGTCAGCATCATCACCGCAAATGCGGTGGCACCGCCCAGCAGAATCATCAGCGCGAGACTTGCCATGTACAGAATGCGTTTCATATCGTGTTCCTCACCGTGGTTTGAATCCGGACCCGCTGCGCCTCATTCACCAGACGGGCCTCCTGCTGATAGAGATTCAGCAGCAGGGCCTGGAGGTTTACATCGGTCGGGTATTTCTTGATGGCCGCCTGCGTGCGCAGGATGGAATCGTGCAGCAGGCGCAGGTTGTCGAGCAGGGCCTGACGCGACTTGCCGGGCAACGCCGTGTCGCTGGCGAGCTGTGCGGCAAAGCCGGGATATGTGCCGGTGGCCGTGCTCCGGCCAGCCGGCACGGTGACCGCGATGTCGGCATTGCCGGGCGTACCAGTTTGCATTGGCATCACCCAGACGATGGAGACGGCCACGACCAGCACCGCGGCTACCGCGCCGGCGTAACTCCAGCCGGCACGCGTCCGGTGCGCGGCATGGCGCGCCGTGATGCGCCCGGCAATCTCCGGCCACAGGTCACGCGGTGGCGGGATGTCGCGCGGCAGGCTTGCCAGCGCCGCGTCCAGTTTGTCCGCTGAGGTCTGATTCATGTCTGTAACCTCGCTTGCAACAGTTGCCGCGCACGATGCACGTGCGCCTTGCAGGTGCCGATCGCGATGCCCGTCAGGCCGGCAATCTCCTCGTGGCTGTAGCCTTCGATGGCATGCAGCACGAATACCGCGCGCGCCGCCGGCGGCAACGTGGCGATCAGTCGCTCCAGGTCCATGTCGTGACCCGGTGATGCGTCCGGAGCCGGCGCCTGTTCCAGCCATTCCGGTTCGGCGGGTTGCACCAGTCGCAAGTGCCGTTTCTCGAGTCGCAGGCGCTGCAAGGCGGCGTTGATGGCGATGCGCATCAGCCAGGTGCTGAAACGGCTGTCGCCGCGGAACCGGGCCAGCGCATCCCAGGCTCGCAGGAACGCGTCCTGCACGCATTCCTCGGCGGCGCCGCGGTCCGCCACGATGCGCAGGCAGGTGGCATACACCCGGCCGGCATGGTTGCGGTAGAGCTGCTCGAACGCGGTCATGTCCCCCGCGCGGGCGCGCGCCACGCGGCCGCCGTCTTCGTCGC
>DASSRV010000291.1:0-5582 GCA_035701605.1 Gammaproteobacteria bacterium | reverse complement strand
GACGAAACGAACCAGAGGTCCGTCGGCAGTGTGGCGCTGTCGCTGGTGTTGCTGGTGTTGCTGCGGAAATCATAATAGGTGACGCCGATGGTTCCATCCGGCAGCACGGCCACGCTGGGCGTAAAGGCCTGGGCCGAGCCGACGGCATTGACCTGCACCGGCGCCGACCAGCTCAACCCGCCGTCACTGGACGTGGACAGCGCCACGCCATCGAACTTGCCCTGATTGAAGCGCGCATCCTGCCAGGTAATGACCAGTTCGTTTCCGGGGCCGACGGCGATCTGTGGCAAGCCGTTGCTGGCGCGCACGTGCTTGCCGGTATCGGGATCGCTGGTGCCGACGGACTGATCCTCTGCAACCGTGGTCGGCGCCGACCAGCTTGCGCCGTGATCGAAGGAGCGTATCACGCGAATGGAGACGGTGGCGTTCCTGCTGGAGACGCCGTGAATTTCCATGAACATGTTCACCAGGGTGCCCGTGGAGGTGACCACGATGGCATTGCCCAGGGTCTGATTGTCCAGTCCGGGATCGTAGATGGCGTGCGCCGCTTCCCAACTGGCGCCACCATCGGTGCTGCGCGCGAAATAACTCGGGCCGAAGTCGGTGACCGTGAGGCGGTCCCAGACCGCGTAAACATAGTTCGCATCGCCCGGATCAGCCGTGATGCTTTCCTTGTCGTTGAAGGCGCTGGCTCCGTCCGCGATCAGGGTCTGCACCTTGTCCCAGGTGGTGCCGCCGTCCAGCGAGCGACTGACGAGTATGGCGCTGGTGGAACCGGCTTGCAGGGCATCCCCGGTGAAGGCAATGGCAATTGCATGTGCCGTGCCATTTGGCGAAAAGCTGATCCACGGATCGGAAGCGCGTGCGTAGTCCGTGCCGTCTGCGGCATTGCCGCCGGCGCACACCGACATGGGGATCGGCTGGACGTGCCAGGTCTTGCCGCTGTCCATGGAATACGCGGACACCATGCCGCGTGAGCCGCCGTCCGACCAGCGGTCCTGCTGCCAGACACCGACCAGATTGGAGGGATTGAGCGGGTTCACCGCAACATAAGGTTCGACTTCGGCGTTCTCGAACAGGATGCCGCCTGCCGTTGCGCCACCACAATTCGCGGCGAATGGCGTGGAATCGCTGACGCGGACCAGCGACGCGGCGGGGGGTTGGAATACGGCGTCGGAACCGGAGCCGGACCCGCCACAGGCACTGAGCAGGATGCCCGAACCACACAGCAGCGGATACACGAGACGACGGACTGTTGTCATGGCGTTCTCCCGGTGGATGTGCTCGTCCTTGACTATAGTCCGGCGCCGCCTGCCTTGCCTGCAATTTAACAAATGAATCAGAACTGAAGCAAAAAAAACGGCGGGCAGGGGGCCCGCCGTTTCAATTTCCATGTGCGCCTGTTCTGTTTTACCAGATCACGCAGCGATCCTTGTTCACCATCGGGCTGCCATCCGGGACGTGGAAGGCGGCCTGGAACTGCGGCATGTTCGCCACGGTGCCGTTCACGCGATACACGCCCGGCGGATGCGGATCAATGGTGACCAGGCGGCGGGATTCCTCGGGCCGGATGTTCATCGCCCAGACGTGCGCGGCGCCCAGGAAGAACTGCTGGTCCGGCGTGATGCCGTCAATGGTTTTCGCCTGCTTGTAAGCCGGCGAGGCATGGAACGCGCGCCAGGCGAGCGTGAGGCCGCCGAAGTCGGCGGTTGCTTCGCCCGTCACGAGCTTGCCCTGCACGTGCAGGTCGCCGTTCACGGTGTATTTCGAGAAATGGTCCGAAATGCAGGACGTGGCGACCTTGAATTTTTCCTTGTCCGATTTGGTCCACCAGTCTTTCAGGTTGCCGTGACCGTCGAACTGGGCACCCTGATCATCAAAGCCGTGGGTCATTTCATGACCCATGACGAAGCCCAGCGCGCCGTAGTTCACCGCCGCCGGCGCGTTCGGGTCGAAGAACGGCGGTTGCAGGATGCCGGCCGGGAAGTTGATGTTGTTCATGGACGGGTCGTAATAGGCATTCACCGTCTGCGGCGTCATGTACCACTCATGCTTGTCCACCGGCTTGCCGATCTTGTTGAGGTCGCGGCGGTTCAGGAAGCTGTTGGCGGCGAAGACGTTGACGACGTACGGGCCGTGCACGATGTGGAGTTTGGAGTAATCACGCCACTTGTCCGGGTAGCCGATGCGCTCGCCCATGAGGTCCAGTTTCTTGAGCGCGGCTGTGCGGGTGGCCGGCGTCATCCAGGCCAGCGTCTTGAGATCGTTCTTGAGCGCGCCACGGATGCCGTGCAGGATGTCCAGTACGGCCTTTTTCGAGGACGGCGGGAACTTCTCCTTGACATAGAGTTTGCCGATGGCGAAACCCAGTGCGCGGTTTTCGGCGCTTACCACCCGTTGCCAGCGCGGCAGGTTCTCCTTGGCACCGCTGATTGCAGCCCGCATCTTGAAGTTTTCGTCCACGAAGGGCTCGGACAGGTATGGCGCAAACGCATCAATCAGATGCCAGCGCAGATAGGTTTTCCAGTCATCGAGCGCGACGCTCTTGAGGTCGCCGGATAAGGCCTTGAAGAAGTCCGGCATGGCGAGGTTGAAACTCTTGACGCCCGACAGGCCGATTTCGTGAAAGTAGGCCGACCAGGAGATATTCGGCGTCACGGCATCCGCCTGCTTGAGCGTCATGACGTGGTAGATGTTCGACGGCGTGCGTTGGTCAATGCGCGACATCGAAACCTTGGCCAGGCCGGTTTCGATGGCCATGACAGTCTTGGCTTCAGCCGCTGATTTTGTCTTGCTGTCGCCGAGCAGCTCGAACATGCGCGCGACGTGCGCAACGTATTCATCGCGGATCTGCTTGAATTTGGCGTCGTCCTTCAGGTAGTAATCGCGGTCCGGCAGCCCCAGGCCGCCCTGGAACGCGCCACCGATCATCTTGCTGGAATCCTTGAAATCCTGCATCGAGCCGAAGCCGAACAGGGCATCCACGCCGATCAGTTGCAGATGTGCCATCACCGCCTGCAACTGCCGGAGGTTGCCGATGTCGGCAATGCGCTTGAATTCCGGTGCCAGTGGGCTGACGCCGGCCTTGTTGATGGCCGCTTCGTCCATGCCGCTGGCGTAGAAATCGCCCACCTTCTGCGTGGTGCTGCCGGGCTTGGCTTTGGCCTTCGCGGCGTCTTCCAGGATCTGCCGGACGGTTTCCTGGTTCTGCTTGGCGAGGATGCTGAACGTGCCCCAGCGCGAATACGCCGCGGGAATCGGGTTGGCTTTCTGCCAGCCGCCGTTGGCGTATTCAAAGAAATTCTTGGCCGGATTGATGCTGGTGTCGAGCCAGTCGAGATGCAGGCCCTCGGCTCCGGCGGGTTGTGCGGCGGACGCGGACGGGGCCGCGAACGGCATGACGCCGAGCGCGCCGGCGAGGATACAGGTGGAAAGACGCATGATGTGCTGGTCTCCGTTCAAGGTAGGGCTGAAGGTGCGGGTGACCCGGATTCTCTCAGGGCAGGCGATGGCGCTAAACGCCGTCTATCGCGCCCCCACAAAGGGAACCGATGCTATCACACCGCAGTCCAAGCTGAGACGGCCGGAATCGGCCGAGGTTCCGTGCATGCGTGATTTTTCGTGAGGCCCCGCGACGCGGCTGCCGTGGGTTCGCAAGTGCTTGTTATTTCAGGGGTATGCAAAGATGAATACGCGTGCTTTCCGGTTGGGTGGTGTGCTGGCTGCCTGTCTGGCCACGGTCTGGGCGGGCACGTGCTTGGCGGGTACCGCGCCTGCCCTGGACCCCGGTGCCTATCCGGGCACCCTGACCCTGGCAGTGGACGTCAGTGACGCTTCACGCAAGCTGTTCCGGGTGCACGAGACGATCCCGGTCAAACCCGGCCCCCTGACCCTGTATTACCCGCAGTGGATTCCGGGCGAGCACTCGCCCAGTGGTCCGATTGAAAACATGGCGGGGCTGACGTTCCGCGCCGACGGCAAGAACCTGCCCTGGCGGCGCGATTTGACCGACATGTTCGCGTTTCATCTGACCGTACCGGAAGGCACGCATACGCTGGAGGTGTCATTCGATTTCCTGTCGCCGGACAACGGAGGGGAATTCGGCACCAGCGTGTCGGTGACGCCCGCCATCGTGGATCTGGAATGGAATCAGGTGGTGTTGTATCCCGCCGGATACTGGTCACGCGACATCACCGTCCAGCCCGCGATTACGCTGCCCGCGGACTGGCAGTTCGGTACGGCCTTGCTCACCGCGGCCCGGCACGGCGACAGCGTGACGTTCAAGCCGGTCACGCTCAACAACCTGGTGGATTCACCGCTGATTGCCGGTGCCCATTTCACGCAGGTGGACCTGGCGCCCGGCGCCAGGGTGCCTGTTTATATGGATATCGTGGCGGACGCCGCCGATGACCTTGCCATCACGGCGAAGGACACGGAGCATTACCGTGCACTGGTACAACAGGCGTACAAGCTGTTCGGCTCGCATCATTACGACCAATACCATTTCCTTTACACGCTGTCCGACAGCACCGGGCATTTCGGCCTCGAACACCATCAGTCCAGCGACGACCGCATCGGCGCGGACTTCTTCACCAAACCGGAGGCCAAGCTTTTGGCGGCGGGATTGTTGCCGCACGAGTATGTGCATTCCTGGAACGGCAAGTTCCGGCGCCCCGCGGACCTGTGGACGCCGAACTTCAATGTGCCGATGAAGGACGATCTGCTGTGGGTGTACGAGGGCCTGACCCAGTACTTCGGTCCGGTCCTGACCGCGCGCAGCGGCCTGTGGACGCCACAGCAGTTCCGCGACGCCCTCGCGGAAACCGCGGCTTCCATGGATCACCGCCCCGGCCGTACCTGGCGCCCGTTGCAGGACACCGCCGACGAAGCACAAATCCTCTATTACGCGCCCCGCAGTTGGGGCAACTGGCGGCGTGGCACCGATTTTTATCCCGAAGGCACGCTCCTGTGGCTGGACGTGGACACCAAGATTCGTGAGCTCAGCCATGATCGCCGCTCCTTGAACGATTTCGCGCGCGTGTTCTACGGCATCCACGATGGCAGCTACGTGACCGTTACCTATAGCTTCGACGACATCGTCAAGGCGCTCAACCAGGTGCAGCCATATGACTGGGCGGGTTTCTTGCGCGGCCTGCTCGATACGCGTCAGTACCATGCGCCGTTGGCCGGCATAAGCCGCGGCGGATACAAGCTGGTTTATACGGATACACCGTCCGAAATAACCAAGGCAGCGACCAAGGTCCGGCATACCCTGAATCTCATGTATTCGATCGGCATGACGGTACATACCAAGGATGGCAGTATCGGCGATGTGCTGTGGAACGGGCCAGCGTTCAAGGCCGGCATCGGCCCCGGCATGACCGTGGTGGCGGTGAACGGTCGTGAATTTTCCGAAGACGCGATGAATCAGGCGATCAGCGGGGCTGAACATTCCTCCGCCCCCATCGAACTGCTGCTCAAGAACACGTCGTATTACAAGACCTATAAAGTGGATTATCACGGCGGGTTGAAATACCCGCATCTGGTGCGGGTGAAATCCGTGCCGGACTATCTGGATCGGA
>DASSRV010000290.1:0-6255 GCA_035701605.1 Gammaproteobacteria bacterium | reverse complement strand
TAATAATATTAGCCATCTCGTAATAACGGGCCGCGAACAGGCGGGCGAATGGCCGAAGATGACGCTTCCGTACGCAAGTTCCAGAAGGAACTCAATGCCGGCATCGTGGCCTTGGTGCTGCTGGCCCTGCTCGCCCAGGCGGCCGAGCCGCTCTACGGCTACCAGATCGCCAAGCAACTGGAACGCGGCGAACCGGAAGGCACGATCATGAAACAGGGCACGCTGTATCCGGTACTGCGCTCCCTGTCTGCCGCCGGCCTGCTCGACAGCCGTGTGGAACCCTCGGTGTCCGGCCCGCCGCGCCGCTATTACTCCATTACCTCCGCGGGTCGCCGGATGCTCGAGCACTGGCAGGCCACGTGGACCGAGACCCGCGAATTCGTTGATTCCATCCTGAAAGGATCGTCGCCATGAACAAACCCCTGCCCCGCAGCGTGAAGGAATACCTCGACCAACTGCGTGATGCGCTCACCGGCGCGGATCCGGCCCTGATCCAGGATGCGCTCTACGACGCGGAGGAATACCTGCGCGGCGAACTCGCCGAGCACCCGGACCAGAGCGAGGAACAGGTGCTGGCCGACATCGCCGCGAGCTACGGCGCGCCGGAAGAAGTGGCGGAAGCCTACCGCACCACGGAAATCAAGGTGCAGGCCGCGCTGCGCACCCCGCGTCCAAAACCGCGCGACTCGGTGCTGGGGCGGTTTTTCGGCGTGCTGGCCGATCCACGCGCCTACACCTCGTTGTTCTACGTGTCGCTGATGACCTTCACCGGGCTGTTCTATCTCATCTGGATCATCACCGGCACGGTTCTGTCGTTCGGGCTGATGCCGCTCGTCATCGGCGTGCCGTTCTTCCTGCTGTTTCTCGGCAGCGTGCGCATGCTGTCGCTGGTGGAAGGCCGCATCGTGGAAACCTTCCTCGGCGTGCGCATGCCGCGCCGGCCGCCGCACCCGGGCGCCGCGGTCCCGCTCCTGACGCACGTAAAAGAATTGATCACGGACGGACGCACCTGGTCCACCATGCTCTACATGCTGATGCAGTTCTTCCTGGGCATCGTCTATTTCGTGTTCACGCTCTCCTGGCTGCTGATTTCACTGTGCCTGATCCTGTCGCCGCTGGAAATCCTCTTCGGCGGCAGTTTGTGGTTGGATTGGGACGGTCCGGCGTACATCTCGCTGTCGGGCACGCCGTTCCTGGTCGGTTTCGGTCTGCTGCTCCTGATTTCGCTGATGCATCTCGTGAAAGGCATCGGTTACATGCAGGGCAGTCTGGCGAAGAACCTGCTGGTGCGGGTCAGCGATTGAGCCCTTGTTGCACGACACACCGAAACATGGCACCGTTCCGGTGTAATCGGATAAGGATGAGGCAGGACAAGGCATGGAAACGCCGGAAACGGCACCACTCGATCAGCCCGCCGACTACCCGGCTGCGGTCAGTGCACGCGATGAAATCTGGAACACGCTGACCCATTTTCCGGGTTTCGTGTTGAGCGTCGGGGCCGTGCCCATACTCATCATGCTCGCCGCGCTGTATGGCGACATCCGTCAGGTCGTCACCTTCAGCATCTACAGCGCGGCGCTGATCCTGACCTACCTGGTTTCCACCTGCTATCACTTCGTCAAGCCCGGCCGCCTGAAACATGCGCTGCGCCGCGCCGATCACATCACGATCTATCTCCTGATCGCCGGCACCTATACGCCGTTCCTGATCGTCGCCGTCGGCGGCGCCTGGGGCTGGAGCCTGTTCGGTGTGCAGTGGGGACTCGCGTTCGTGGGCTTCCTCACCAAACTGAAATTCGGTCACCGCTACGATGGCCTGTCCACCGTGGCCTACGTGCTGATGGGCTGGATAGGTCTCGTCGCCTTCGTGCCCCTGATTCACAGTCTGCCGCTGCCGTCCCTGGTGCTGGTCATCACCGGCGGCGTGGCCTACACCGTGGGTGCGGTGTTCTATGCCTGGGAAAAGCTGCCGCTCAACCACGCCATCTGGCACCTGTTCTGCCTCGCCGGCAGCATCCAGCAATGTATCGCGGTGTTTTTCCTGCTCAGACTCTAGCGACGATCCAGCGTCCGACGACAGAGCAAGTCTGTCATCCTGATCAACTCTCAGATGTCGTCATACCGGCGAAAGCCGGTATCCAGTCCAGATAACAGCTCCCGGCCAAAGGCCGGGAACCCTAATCAAGACCTAGGCCCCGGCCTTCGCCGGGGCGACGCGATTGAGGCATTTTGGCTAAGGTCTGAGTTTTCGTCATACCGGCGAACGCCGGTATCCAGTCCAGATAACAGCTCCCGGCCAAAGGCGGGGAAACCAATCAAGACCTGGGCCCCGGCTCGGGCGAAGCCCGGCCCGTCCTGAGCGTGTCGAAGGACCGGAGCAACATGGATGAGCGACAAGGCCACCGCGAGGGTGGCCTTGTGCTGACTGGTGCCGGAGATAGGAGTCGAACCTACGACCTTCGCATTACGAATGCGCCGCTCTACCAACTGAGCTACACCGGCTTGATCTGACATTGGCTGTGCCATCCTTGGCGATACGCTGCTGCGCTAATTCGCCCCGGCTTGGGCGTCCGACCGCCAAGGATGGCGGAAGTACAGATTTTGCAGGAGCAAAAATCTGCCTGCCCAGGCGGCCGCTACCGACATCCTGTCTCCAGCGGCACTCGTGCATCCTGCACATCGCTCAACCGGATCGGAATGCCACCGGCATTCCGATAAATCACCGGTCTCGCCCAACTGAGCTACACCGGCATTTTCGGGCGCGCAGTATAACGGATGGCCCCGTGTCGGCAAACCGCATCAGACCTGTTTGCGCAGGCGTACGATGACTTCCACGCCATCCTCGCGGGTACCTGGGGGCAGCGCCGGCAAGCGCGCAATCTGCACGTCCTGCGGCGGAATATCGGCCAGCTCGCCGGTATCGGCATTGTAGAAATGGTGGTGCGGGCCGGTGGTGGAGTCGTAGAACATGCGGTTCGGGTCCACCACGACCTCGCGCACCAGTCCCTTCTCGGAAAACAGCTTCAGGGTGTTGTACACCGTGGCCTTGGATACCCGGACGCCGTTGCGCTTCATGGCAGCCAGGATCTGCTCCGCGGACAGGTGTTGCGGGCGACACAGCATGACTTCGGCAATCTGGAGGCGCTGGGCGGTCGGAATCACCCCGTGGGCGGTGAGATGCGCCGCGAGTGCATGTTCAGGCACGGGATTTTCACGCGAATCGGCCACTGAATCATTACCGGGGTCAGATCACTGCCGCAGTATTGCGCAGAAATTCGCCAGTGTCCACGTCAGCCCTTGAGCCGGTAGGGCGCCGGATCGAGGATGGGTGCACGCGCCAGCAGCAGGTCCGCGGCGAGCCGCGCCGCGGCCGGCGCCTGGGTAATGCCGTTGCAGAAATGGCCGGTGTTGAGGTGCAGGCCGGGCATGCCGGGAAACGGACCGATGCAGGGAACATCCTCGGCCGAGCCCGGTCGCAGGCCGGACCATTGCCGCTGCGGCCGCGTGCCTTTCAGGAGCGGAAGCAGGCGCCAGGCGGCATGCGTCAACGTCTCCAGCGCTTCCGTTGTCACGCCCTTGTCGAATCCGACGCGCTCGCGCGTGCTGCCAACCAGTATCTGGCCGGAGCGCCGCGACAGAAGATAGTGATGTCCTTCACACAGCATGCGGCTGACGAGTCCCGGCGGCCCGTCGAACTGGATGATCTGACCGCGCACCGGCTCAACCGGCAGTTCCACGCCCAGATGCGCGGTCAGTTCCGCGCTCCATGCACCGGTGCACAGCATCACGTGATCGGCATATAAATCGCCGGTCGCCGTGCGCACTCCCAGCACCTTGCCATCGCCCTTCAGCAGGCTGGTGACCGGCACGTGCTCGCGCAGCGGAATGCCCTCGTTCAGGACGGTTTCGCGCAGCGCGCGCATCAGTCGGGAAATGTTGATCTGCGCCACGCCCGGTACAAAAATCGCGGGCCTGGCTTCGGTCGCCAGCGCCGGCTCCTGCCGATGCACGGCATCCGCGCTCAGCACGTCCACCGCTGCCCCGCTGGCACCGGCCCAGCGACGTGCCGCCGCTTCCTGCTCCAGCGCGAAACACAGCAAGCCGCTCGCGGTCCACTCCGGATCAATGCCGCTGGCTCGGCGCAGATCGTCCGCCAGCACCGGGTAATAATCCTGGCTCCATTTTGCGAGCGCGGCCACCGGGGTCGTCGCCTGCCAAGGATACAGCGGCGACAGGATGCCGGCCGCTGCGCGCGAGGCCTCGCGCCCCGCCTGGCTGCGTTCAATCAACAGTACCGAAAGCCCACCGCGCGCCAGTTCGCGCGCAGTCAGGAGACCCATGATGCCCGCGCCGACCACGATGACATCGGAATGTCTGCTCATGCCTTGATTCCCGTGTCCGTTTTTTATTACTCTTGAACCCAGCCCCACAAAGTATAAAGCCGGAACGCACGGACGGGGCATCTCCCAGGGAGGGAATCATGCACAGGGAACGTGGCTTCACGCTATTGGAACTGCTTGTCTCACTCGCCGTGGCCGGGGTGCTGGCCACCGTTGCCATCCCCGATTTTGCCGCCATGCTGCGCCATGACCGTGCGGTGACCGCGGTCAATGTACTGGCCGGCGCCCTCAATTTTGCGCGCGCCAGCGCCATCAGCCGCAACAGCTATGTCACCCTCTGCCACAGCGCCGACGGCAGCCGGTGCGATTCAAGCCACGGCTGGGAATCCGGCTGGCTGGTGTTCATCAACCTGGATCGCGATTCGCCCGCGCAAGTGGATGCCGGCGAACCGATTCTGCACGTGCACGCCTCGCTGACTGGCGGCGCGCGCATCCTCGGCAACCGCGCGGCTTTCACATTCCGTCCGCTGGGCGTGCGCAGCACCAACGGCACCCTGCTGTACTGCTCGGCCGGGGGCGAACATGACCGCGCCCTGGTCGTGAGCGTCACCGGCCGCATCCGGCTCGCGGATCCGGCCACGCTGGATAACGGCATGAGCTGCGGAAGCTCGCAATGAACACCCTGTCCAGAGCAACTTATGGCATTTTTATTTTATTGCCATATTCTGATAATATGCCAGTAACTCAATATATGGCAGGTGCCCAGCCATGACGAACACCGTCCGGAACACCACGGGTTTCCCGACCGTTGTCGGCGCCGCCGGCCGACTGGTGATCCCCGCCCCGGTGCGCAAGGCACTTGGGATCAAACCCGGCCAGACCCTGCTGATCGGTGCAGAGGACGGCAAACTGATTGCAACCACGCAGACCGAAGCCTTGCGCGAATTGCAGACCATCGCCCGACAGCACGCACGGCGGAACAAGTCCGGCATGACGCGGGAGTTGATCCGGGAACGCAGGGAAGCCACGCGTCGTGGCGACTGAACGCGTCCTGCTCGATGCTTCTGCCCTGCTGGCGCTACTGGAAAACGAGCCCGGCGCGGCAGAAGTGGCAGCCGCCCTGCCCCATGCGCAAGTTTCGGCGGTGAACCTGGCCGAAGTCACAGCGAAACTGATGGAGCACGGCTGGTCGAAGTCGGATATCGCCAAACTTCACGGGCTGGGGCTGGAAATCGTGCCGTTCACACAGGATATGGCATTGCAGGCAGGTGAACTGTCACCGCAAACCCGCCGTTTCGGACTTTCACTCGGAGACCGGGCCTGTCTGGCGACAGCGCTGGTGTCGGGCACGCGCAAAGTGCTTACCGCCGATACCGCCTGGACAAAAACCCGGATCAAGCCGTTGAATATCGTGCTGATACGTTCACCGGCACACACGAGCAGAATTCGCTCGCCTGAATAAGCCGGAGCAAAACAACCCCGGCGAACGTCTGCATGGATGCAGGCGGTACGAAACCGGGGATGGGCGAAGATGAGCAATGCAGGAGCAACGCAGGAGGCCAAAGCCAGGGCCGGAACAGATCTTGAATGACACCCGGCCTTGATCTGGATACTTGATTTGGACTGGATTCCGGCCTACGCCGGAATGACGAGATCGAAATCAACGAAATATTCTGCAATCAAGGTCTGCAATATCACCCTTCCTGACGACGCAGGACCTTGGGCAGGGCAAACACGACGTGTTCAGGCGTGCCTTCGGCTTCGGTCGCATCGCGTCCACCCCATTCGCGCAGCCGCGCCACCACCTGTTGCACCAGCAGTTCCGGTGCGGAAGCCCCGGCGGTAACGCCAACGGCCCCGGCGTCGCCCAGCCAGGCGCGCTGGATGTCGTCCGGGCCGTCAATGAGGTACGCGCT
>DASSRV010000289.1:0-6707 GCA_035701605.1 Gammaproteobacteria bacterium | reverse complement strand
CGCGCGAGGGTTGGGGCGAGAAATCGGTGGGCAAGCTGCTGGATGCCATCGAGGCCAGCAAGCACACCACCCTGGCGCGGTTCCTCATCGCACTCGGCATTCCCGGCGTGGGTGAAACCACGGCCACGGACCTTGCCGCGCATTTCGGCGACCTCGATCCCTTGCTGGCGGCCGCCGAAACCTATGCGGCGCAGCACGGACTCGCACCGGACGACGACAAGCCGCTTGCCTCGCTTGAACTCCGGCAGGTTCCCGGCATCGGCGCGACCATCGCGGAACAGCTCGCCACGTTCTTCACCCAGGCCGGCAACCGTGAAATCGTCACCGGCCTGCGACGCGCCGGTGTGCAGTGGGAAGCCGTGCCACGTCAACGCGACAGCGGTCCCGGTGTGCTGAGCGGCAAGACCTTCGTGTTGACCGGCACGCTGGCGGGCATGTCGCGCGATGCCGCCAAACAGCGCATTCTGGCGCTGGGCGGCAAGGTCAGCGGCAGCGTGTCGAAGAAAACCGATTATGTGGTGGCCGGCAGCGAGCCCGGCTCGAAGCTGCGGGAGGCGGAGCGTCTCGGCATTGTCGTGCTGGACGAAGCCGGGCTGCTGCGGCTGCTGGATGCGGGCGGTGCGGCGTGACGGGTTTGCTAGAATAGCCCTCATGCGCTATCTGAAACATGGCTTGGTGGTGGCATGTGCACTGGTGCTCGGCGCCTGCGGCACACTGCTGACGCCGGATTTCGGCGTGCGTCAGGGCCGGCTGGCGCCGTGCCCGCCCAAGCGCGATTGCATTTCCACGCAGGAACAGGCCCCGGACCATTACATCGCGCCGATCAAGTATTCGAGCAAGCGCAGTCAGGCGCGTCTGGACCTCATCAAGGCCATTTATGCGGTGGGTGACGCACGCCTGGTTTCCAATCACAGCACCTACCTGCGCGTCGAATATCCCACCGAGGTGCACGGCAGCGAATCCTCGCAGTTTTACTACCAGCCGGAATCCGCGGTGGACGAGGTCGAGTTCTATTTCCCGCCCACCTCGCACCAGATCGAAATCCGTTCTCTGGCGCGGCTTGGCCTGTTCGACGTCGGCGCGAATCGCGCGCGGCTGGAGAAGATCCGCGCCGTGTTCAACATCCTGCAGGACCGGCACTGAGCGCAGCGTGCAGCCGGCGAGCGGCGTCACAATGAAAATGGCCGGCTTGAAGCCGGCCATTTTTTTGTCCGCATCGGATGATGCTTACTTGCCGCCCTTGTCGGCGGGTTGCGGAGCAGGCGCGGCCTTGGCGGCCGCGGCGCTGGAACCTGCCGCCGGCGTCGGGATGTTCACCTTGGCGGTGTCGCGCAGGCCCTTGACGTAGGCTTCCACGTGCTTGCCTTTCAGCTCGTTTTCAATTTCCTGACGCGCGCTGTCGAGCGAGGGCGTGGGCGCGGCGCGCGTGCCCTCAAGCTTGATCACGTGCCAGCCGAACTGGGTGTGCACCGGGGTCCGGGTGTACTGGCCTTTCTTGAGCTGCTCCACGGCCTTGGAGAATTCCGGCACCATCTGGTCGGGTGAGAACCAGCCCAGGTCGCCGCCCTGCCGCTTGGAACCGTCGCTGGAATACTTTTTCGCGAGCTTGGCGAAATCCGCGCCCTTGTTCAGTTGCGCGATGATGTTCTTGGCCAGTTTCTCGCTGCTCACCAGGATGTGGCGTGCGTGGTATTCCTCGCTGGGCATGTTCTTGGTGCGCTCGGCGTATTCGGCCTTGACGTCCGCGTCCGTAACCGGGTGCTTGTCGAGGTAATCGCGTACCAGCGATTGCGCCAGCAGGCCCTCGTGCTGCACCAGCAGTTCGGCCGCCACCTTGGAGTCCTTGTCGAGTCCGGTTTTTTCGGCCTCCTGGGCCAGCACGGTCATGTCAATGAGCCGGTCCAGCACCTGCTGATGCTGCTGCTCCGTGAGCTTCACGTCGCGACCGCCGGCCAGGGTGCGCACGTAGGCGCGGAACATGTTGTTGGTGATGGGCGTGCCGTTGACGGTGGCGAGCACCGTGCTGTCGTCCTTGGACTTGCCATTGCAGGCCACCAGCATCAGCAGCGCGCCGGCAATCAGCAACAGGCGTGAACGGGAAGTGCGCATAAAAAACCCTCTTGCAGTTGAGTTAGACGGATGAATCTTCTTCGGGAGTCGAAGCCTTGATACTGAGCGCGTGGATGCTGGTTTCCAGCAGCGGTGCCAGCACGGCGTACACCATGCGATGACGCTGCACGCGCGACTTGCCGCTGAACGCGGTTGCTGCGATACGGACCGTGAAATGTCCGCCGCCCGCATGCGCATGGCCGACGTGCTGCGCGCTGTTATCCAGGATCTCGAGCGTCAGCGGCTGGAGTTGGCGCTGCAATTCGTCACGGATGCGCTGGATGCGTGGATCGCTCATGGCAGCGTGCGCCGGAACGGCTTGACCTCGACCTGCGCGTACACGCCGGCCGCGGCATAGGGATCGGCCGCAGCCCACTGTTCCGCATCGGGAAGCGAGGCGAATTCGGCAATCACCAGGCTGCCGCTGAATCCGGCCGGGCCGGGGTCTTTGGCATCAATCGCGGGGTGCGGGCCGGCCAGCAACAGGCGCCCCTGGCGCTGCAAGTCATGCAGCCGTTCAAGGTGCGCGGGACGCGCCTGGTTGCGCCGGGCCAGCGAGTCCGGCACGTCCTGCGAGAGGATCGCGTACCACATGCTCATTGCGCCTGCGGGTCCTGCACGTGACGGCCCATGTAAACCGCCTGCAGGATCACGAACACCAGCATCGCGCCGGTGGACCACCACATCTTGAACTGCATCCACACCGCGGTATCGAAACTGTAGATGACCACCACGTTGGCACTGCCGAGCAGCAGGAAGAAACCCGCCCACATCAGATTGAGCCGTGACCAGACCGGGTCGGGCAGGCGGATCTGCGATTCCAGCATCTTCCGTATCAGCGGCCGACGCAGGAAATGGCTGCCGAGGAATACCAGCCCGAACAGCCATTCCACGAGCGAGAACTTCCACTTGATGAACACCGGATCGTGCGAGACCAGCGTGACGCCGCCCAGCACCAGCGCCAGGATCGTCACCGCCAGCGGCATGGGTTCGAGCTTGCGCGTGCGCCACCAGGAAACCGCGAGCACGATGACGCTGCCGACCATCAGCACGCCGGTGGCGAAGAAAATCCCGCGCCACAGGTAGGCGCCGAAGAACGCGGCCAGCAGCAGAAATTCGAGCAGCGACGACATCGGGCGGGGACCGTGGCGGAAAAGGCCGTTATCATAGCGCATCCGTGCCGCGGCAGCGGTGACGCCAGACCCGATCCGGCAGGGACATGAGCCAGTTCTTCAGCATTCATCCCCAGAACCCGCAGGCGCGGCTGATCCGTCGCAGCGTGGAAATCCTGCGTGCCGGCGGGGTGCTGGCCTATCCCACGGATTCCTGCTACGCGCTCGGTTGCCTCGTGGGAGACAAGACCGCCATGGACCGCATCCGCAGCCTGCGTGCGGCCGGCAAGGACCACAATTTCACGTTGGTGTGCCGCGACCTGTCCGAAATCGCGATTTACGCGCGCGTGGACAACCCCACATTCCGGCTGCTGAAAGCGCAGACGCCCGGCCCCTACACGTTCATTCTCAAGGCCACGCATGAAGTGCCGCGCCGGCTCCAACATCCGAAGCGCAAGACCATCGGCATCCGCATTCCGCAGCACGCCATCGCTCAGGCGTTGCTGGAGGCGCTCGGGGAGCCGCTCATGAGTTCCACCCTGATACTGCCGGGCGATGATGCGCCGCTCACCGATCCCGAGGAAATGCGCACGCGGCTGGAACACCGGGTGGAGCTGGTGATTGACGGCGGTCCCTGCGGATTCCAGCCCACCACGGTGGTGGACCTGTCCGACGGCAGCGTGCGAATCGCGCGTCAGGGGCGCGGCGATCCGGCGCCGTTTCTCGCCGCCTAGAGGCGCCGCGCCGGTGCGGAAGCGGGGCGCCCCCCGTATAATGCCGCGATGCCTGATTTGAACCTGATTCAAAAAATCGCCATCTGGGTCATTCCCGTCCTGCTCGCCGTCACGCTGCATGAAGCCGCGCACGGCTGGGTGGCGAACCGGCTGGGCGACCCCACCGCGCGCATGCTGGGCCGACTGACCCTCAATCCCATCAAGCACATTGATCCCATCGGCACCGTGCTGGTGCCGGCGATCCTGCTGCTGCTGCCGGGGCATTTCCTGTTCGGCTGGGCGCGGCCGGTGCCGGTCTCGCCGCGCAACTTCAAGCACCCGCGCCGCGACATGGCCCTGGTCGGCGCGGCCGGGCCGTGTGCGAACCTGCTGATGGGTGTCGCGTGGTGCATCGTGGCGCGCGTCGGCGTGTCGCTGCCGGCGAGCGCAGCGCACGTCAGCCTGCCGCTGGCGCTGCTGGGCGTGGCCGGCATTTTCGTCAACGTGCTGCTGCTGGTATTCAACCTGATCCCCTTGCCACCGCTGGACGGCGGGCGGGTGGCGAGCGGCCTGATGCCGCGCGAATGGGCGCGCGTGTACGACCGCATCGAGCCCTACGGCTTCTGGATTCTGCTGCTGCTGATCGTGACGCCCATCCTGGGGCTGATCCTGTGGCCGCCGGTGAGCGCATTGCTGGGTGCCCTCGCATCCGCCGCCGGCATGGGCGGCGGTGAATTCGTCGTGCTGCTGCAAATGCTGATGTAAGCCATGTTCCGGAGGACGCATTGAACACGCCACTCGGCACCGACAACCGCCGCATCCTGTCCGGCATGCGTCCCACCGGACGCATGCACCTGGGGCATCTGCACGGCGTGCTCAAGAACTGGGTGCGCTTGCAGCACGAGTATGAGTGCTTCTTCTGCGTGGTGGACTGGCACGCGCTGACCACCAATTACGAACAGTCGCGCGAGATCGAGCCCGCGGTGTGGGAAATGCTGGTGGACTGGCTGGCCGTGGGTGTGGACCCCGGCAAGGCACGGCTGTTCATCCAGTCGCGCGTGCTGGAACACGCCGAACTGCACTTGCTGTTATCCATGGTCACGCCGCTCAGTTGGCTGGAACGCGTGCCGACCTACAAGGAGCAGCAGGAACAACTCAAGGAGCGCGACCTCTCGACCTACGGGTTCCTGGGTTATCCGGTGCTGATGAGTGCCGACATCCTGATCTACAAGGCCGGCTGGGTGCCGGTGGGCGAGGATCAGGTGCCGCACGTGGAGCTGACGCGCGAGATTGCACGACGTTTCAACCACATCTTCGGCCGCGAAGCGGATTTCGAGGGCAAGGCCGAAGCGGCCGTGAAGAAACTCGGCAAGAAGAATGGCAAGCTCTATGCCGAGCTGCGCAAGCGTTATCAGGAACAGGGCGACGAAGCGGCGCTCCAGACCGCGCAGGCGCTGGTCGCCGGCAATCAGAATCTGACGCTTGGCGACCGCGAACGTCTGCTCGGTTACCTCGAAGGTGTGGGCCGCAGCGTACTGCTCGAACCGCAGCCGCTGCTGACCGAGGTGGCGAAAATGCCGGGGCTGGACGGCCGCAAGATGTCGAAATCCTACGGCAACACCATCAGCCTGCGCGAAGCGCCGGAACAGGTGGAGCACAAGCTGCGCACCATGCCGACCGATCCCGCGCGCGTGCGCCGCAACGACCCCGGCAACCCGGAAAAATGTCCGGTGTGGGAATTCCACAAAGTGTATTCCGATCAGGCCACGCGCGACTGGGTGTGGAAGGGTTGCACCACGGCCGGCATTGGCTGCCTCGAATGCAAGCAGCCGGTGATTGACAGCGTGCTCAACGAACTCAAGCCGATCCGTGAGCGCGCACTGGAGATCGAGGCCAATCCGGAAATGCTGCGCAGCGTGATCGCCGAGGGCTGCGAGGCCGCGCGCGACACCGCGCGCACCAACATGGAAGAAGTGCGTCAAGCCATGGGCCTGGGTTACCGATGAGCGGCAATCCGCAATCGCGGGATAACGGTGCGCCGCACATGCCGGCGATGGACGGCGTGGAGCCGCCGCAACAGGGCGAGATGCCGTTCGCCATGGTGCAGGGCGAGCCGGTCACGGCGATGCCGCGCGACCTGTACATCCCGCCGGATGCGCTGGAAGTCATTCTGGAGGCGTTCGAAGGCCCGCTGGACCTCCTGCTGTACCTGATCCGGCGCCAGAATCTCGACATTCTCGACATTCCGATTGCGGAAATCACCCGCCAGTACATGCAGTACATCGAACTGATGAAGGAGCTGCGACTGGAGCTGGCGGCGGAATACCTGGTGATGGCGGCGATGCTCGCGGAGATCAAGTCCCGCATGCTGTTGCCGCGTCAGCCGATGGAAGAGGGCGAAGAGCAGGATCCGCGCGCGGAACTGATCCGGCGCTTGCAGGAATACGAGCGCTACAAGAGCGCGGCCGAAGACATTGACGCCCTGCCGCGCGTGGGCCGCGACGTGTTTCCGGCGCAAGCCGAGGCCATGGATCGCAAGGTGGTGCGGCTGGTGCCGGAAGTCACCATGAAGGAGCTGCTGGTCGCGTTCCGCGACGTGCTGCACCGGGCCGACATGTTCTCGCACCATCACGTGCAGCGCGAACCGCTGTCGGTGCGACAGCGCATGGCCGACGTGCTGAGCGGCCTCAGGAACGCGGAGTTCCGCGAGTTCACCAGCCTGTTCACGCCACAGGAAGGCCGGCGCGGCGTGGTGGTCACGTTCATGGCCTTG
>DASSRV010000288.1:0-9253 GCA_035701605.1 Gammaproteobacteria bacterium | reverse complement strand
GGCCTGGGCGAACTGGATTTCCATGGTCTCGGTGATTCCGGTGGAAGCGGATGCCTCGGTGCAATACATGGCGTCCTGGCCGTGGGCCTGGGCACAGGGTCTGTACGAACACGGCGAACTGACCGCCTCGGGTCTGACATTCTCAGGGGCACTGGTGGTGGTCTATTTCCTGCTGAATTTCTGGAGTGTGAAACTGTTCGCGCGCACCAATACCGCGATCACCGTCTTCAAGCTCATCATTCCGGCGCTGACTGCACTCGCCTTGATCGCGGCCGGATTCAGCACTGCCAATTTCCACGTCGGGGTGGACGGCGGCAGTCACGTCATCAACGTCGCGGCGATCCTCACCGCAGTGGCCACCAGCGGCATCGTGTTCAGCTTCAACGGCTTCCAGTCGCCGGTGAATCTGGCCGGGGAAGCGCGCCGTCCCGGACGCAACGTGCCGATCAGCATCATCGCCTCGATCCTGATCTGCGCCATCATCTACGTGCTGCTGCAAGTCGCATTCCTGGGCGCGGTGCCGGCCGGCGATCTCACGCACGGCTGGGGCGCGCTCGACTTCAGCTCGCCGTTCGCGCAACTGGCACTCGCGCTCAATCTCAACTGGCTCGCGTTGTTGTTGTACGCCGATGCCTTCGTCAGCCCGAGCGGTACCGGCATCACCTACACCGCCAGCAACGCGCGCATGATCTACGCCATCGAGAAGAATGGCACGCTGCCGAAAATCTTCGGCAGCGTGCATCCCAAATACGGCATTCCGCGTCCCGCCATGTGGCTCAACCTCGTGGTGTCGTTCTTTTTCCTGTTCTGGTTCCGCGGTTGGGGCTTCGGCGCCGCAGTGATCTCGGTGGCGGTGATCCTGTCGTACCTAGTGGGCCCGGTGAGCGTGGCGGTGCTGCGCCGCACCGCGCCGGAATTGAAACGCCCCCTGCGTCTGCCGGCGCTGTCGTGGCTGGCCGGCCTCGCCTTCATCTTCGGCACACTGATGCTGTACTGGGCGCGCTGGCCGCTGACCGGCGAGATCATCGGTCTGATGGTGATTGCTCTACCGATCTGGCTGTATTACGAAGCCAAGAGCGGCTGGCAGGATGCACGTCGCAAACTGAACGGCGCATGGTGGCTGGTGTGCTATCTGCCGGCGGTGGCGATCCTGTCCTGGGCCGGCAGCAGTGCATTCGGTGGCCGCGACTTCATTCCGTTCGGCTGGGACCTGGCGGCGGTGGCGCTGTGTGCGTTCGGTTTCTACCTGTGGGGTCTGCATACCGGCTGGCGCACGCCGCACCTCGACGAGGCCGCCGCGGTGCACACGCAGCACGACTGATTCCGCGGCGCCTACAGGTCAACCAGTTCCACGTCGGCAGCGTGCAGGGGCTGGCCCAGGAACAGGCTGCCAACCCGCGCGAAACGCTCCGGGTTGTCGGTGGCGAGGTAGCGTGCCGCCGGCGCGGCATCGGGTTTGCGCAATTGCCGCGCATCGAGCAGTTCCGCCACCGCCTGCGCCACGGTTTCACCGGAATCTACCAGCATCACGTCCGCGCCGGCGACATGCGCAATGGCCTGTTTGAGCAACGGGAAATGCGTGCAGCCCAGCACCAGCGTGTCCATGCCCTCGCGTTTCTTTTCTTCCAGCAGCGGATGCAGGTATTCGCGCGCCACGCTTTCCACCAGCGCGCCCTGCGTCCAGCCTTCCTCGGCCAGTGCCACGAACAGCGAACAGGCCTGTGAAAACACCTGCGCATCCGCACGCCGCGCCCGGATGGCGCGTGCGTAGGCGCCACCGCGCACCGTGCTTTCCGTCGCGATGATGCCGATGTGGCCGCTGCGCGAAGTGCGCACCGCGGCCTGTGCGCCGGCTTCCACCACGCCGATCACCGGCAATGGCGCGAACGCCGCCTCGAGCGCCGGCATCGCCACCGCGGACGCGGTATTGCAGGCGACCACCAGCAGTTTGATGCCGCGCTCCACCAGGTGTGATGCCGCCTGCACCGCATAGCGGCTCACGGTGTGCGGATCGCGGGTGCCGTAGGGCAGGCGCGCCGTGTCGCCGAGATACAGCAGCGGCTCGTGCGGCAGTACCGCGCGCAGGGCCTTGAATACGGTCAGGCCGCCGACGCCGGAGTCGAAAATGCCGATGGGGCGTTGCGCCCCATCGGTGTCATGTGCGTGCTTCATGCACGCATTCTAGCCTGTCGCCGCGCCGTTACGCGCGGTGCTTGCCGCATTCATTGCCCCGGCGTCATCGTGCCGTCCTGTGTGCGGATGTCGGGGTCGTTGATGTGCTGCTCTTTCCACAGCATGGCACGGTGAATGCGGTTCCAGCCGCTCGGGTGATCGAAGAACACGAACTCCTCGATCGGGCCGGGGTGCATCTTGCGGTATTCCGACAATTGCAGTGCCGCCTGCGCGAAACCGTCCGGTTCGCGTGCCGCATTCAGGCCGAACATGTCGGCCTCCGCTTCCGCGGAGCGGGTCAGCGTATTGTTGACCGGTGTCATCAGGAACATGTACACGGAGAAAAGCGCGATCAGGAGCGGCAGGCCGGCCACGTCCGCCACCCCGCGCACGCCCCAGCGTTCGCCGTAGCGTGCCTGAACCCGGCCAAACGCCCACTGCACCAACGCAAAACCGATGATGATGATGATGCCGAAGAACGCGATGCCCTTGTACACGTGGTTCAGCACATAGTGGCCCATTTCATGGCCCATCACGGCCTTGATCTCCGCAGGCGTGCTGCGGTTCATCAGGTTGTCGTTCAGGCTGATGCGGGTGGTGCCGAACATGCCGCTGACATTGGCGCTGATGCGCTTGCTCTGTTTGGAAGCGTCGAACACGTAGACATTCTCCGCGGGAATGCCGTTGGCGCGCGCCATGGACAGGATCTGGCTCTTGAGCGTGCTGTCCGGCAGCGGCTTGTAGGTGTTGAACAGCGGCGAGATGTAAACCGGCGCAATGGTCGCGCTGAAAATGCCGAACACGATCAGCACCACCGCGCCCCACAGCCACCAGTTGCGCGGTGTCTTGCGGATCACCGCGTACACGATGGTGAGCGCGATGGTGCCGAGGATCAGTCCTACCAGCAGGCCCTTGAATTCATCGCCCATCCACTGGCCGAAACTCTGGTTGGACAGGCCGTACTGATGTTCGCGGAAAAAATCCTGGTACAGGCTCCAGGGGAAACTCAGGATCGCGGTCAGGATGATGTATTGCACGCTGTAAATCGCGGCTTGCAGGGTCTTGAAACGCGTCATGCGTTCCGCGAGATCGCGCATGCGTGCGGACAACCGCGTGCCGAGCAGCAGCCAGGCGACGCCGATGCCATACAGGAAACTCCACAGGATCAGCCAGTAGCCGCCCTCGAAATAGGCGTCCGACTTGGCCTTGGCCTCGGGCGACAGCTTCGCCATGTAAGCCGCCGCGGCGGCTTCCGGATCGAATGCCACGCTGGCCGCGACCTGCGGTTTGGCACCGGACTTGCTTGTATCCGGTTGAGCCGGCGCGGCGATGGCCGTGGAGACGAGCAGAAGACCTGCTGAAACAATCATCAACAACGACTTCATGAGACATTCTCCTCCCGGTGGTGCAGACATTCGCAGAAGTATAGGTGGAATCGTGCAAACTGCTAGTCGCGGCACGCTGACAATGCGTGTCAATGTGAGACGGATCCAGGCAGTTTGCGACATCCGCCCGGAGGGAACAGCCTGACGAGCGCCGCATGAATACACGACTTCAACTGTTGCTGCTGAGCAGCTCGCGTACCGCACAGGGCGGCTTTCTCGAACACCTGCGCGATGCGGTGCGTGATTTTTTCGAGGGGGGTGCCCGGCAGGCCGTGTTCGTGCCCTATGCCGCCGTACGGTATTCGCATGACGAATACACGGCACGCGTGCGCGCCTGGTTCGGGCAACTGGGCTGCACTCTCGGCAGCCTGCATGAAAGTGCCGATCCGGCCCGCACGCTGGCGGATGCCGATGCCATCGTGGTCGGCGGCGGCAATACCTTCCAACTGCTGCGCGAGCTGTACCGGCTCGACCTGATTCGGCCGCTGCGCGAACGCGCCGCCGCAGGCATCCGTTACCTCGGCTGGAGCGCCGGCTCCAATCTGGTCTGCCCCAGCATCTGCACCACCAACGACATGCCGGTGACGTGGCCGCCCAGTTGCCTCGCGCTCGGGCTGGTGCCGTTCCAGATCAATCCGCATTACACCGACGCGCATCCACCCGGACATCAGGGCGAGACCCGGGACGAGCGGCTGGAAGAATTCACCCTGCTCAATCCGGACGTGCCGGTGGTGGCACTGCGTGAAGGCAGCGCGCTCCGGGTTGGGGATGGACAGGTGCGCCTGCTGGGCGAACACTCCGCACGCATCCTGCTCGGCACACGGATCAGCGAAGTGGCCCCGGACAGTCTCTTGACCGGCATCGGCACGTGATGACGGACGCAGGAAAACGCGCTAAAGTCCGCTCACTTCTTTTCGGAACAAGCACCATGCGCAGTCTTTCCCTGCTGGCTTGCACGCTGCTGCTCGTCGCCTGTGCCGGCAATCCTTATCTCGCTCCCGCAGACGTATCCGCTCCACCGCCCGGTGCGCAGCGGCTGGATTCGGGACTTGCCTATCAGGTGCTGCGCCCCGGTACGGGCCATGAGCATCCCGCAGCCGATTCGATCGTGGTGGTGAATTACACCGGCTGGACCACCGACGGCAGGATGTTCGACAGCTCGCTCGACAGCAGCGAGCCGGCCACGTTTCCGCTCAACAAACTCATCAAGGGTTGGCAACAGGGCCTGCCGCTGATGGTCACCGGCGAGAAGGCGCGTTTCTGGATTCCGGCCGCACTTGCCTACGGCGAGCACCCCACCAAACCCGGCGCGCCGGCCGGCATGCTGGTCTTCGACATTGAGCTCTTGCAAATCAAACACTGAATTCCCGGCGTACGGCGCGGTATTCGACCGGTTCCCGGCCGCTGCGTTACACTGGTCCCCGCTTCAGCCTGACCCCCGATGCCGAAGAGGATTGCCATGCGTGCCAAAAGCCTGCTTGCCCTTGTGCTGACACTCGCCGTCGGCGATTGTACCTGGGTATCGGTCAGTCCCGAGGCGCAACAGCACGGTGTCATCGCGCTCAGCCTGGATCGCGTGGCGAATTGCCGGCAACTGAGTCAGATCCAGGTGTCAGTCGCCAATACCGTCGGCGTGTTCAAACGCATGCCGTCGGATGTGGAACACGACCTCACCAATCTCGCAATCAATGAAGCCGCCAAGAGCGACGCCGACACCGTGGCCGCGCTGTCACCGGTCAAGGACGGCGCACAAACCTTCGGCATCTACCAGTGCCTGAAAACCAGGGGTCAGCGCGCAGCGGCACCGGCTGCTTCCACACACAACCCGGCTGTCAAAACCACGCCTTATCGTCCGCCACTGGGTTAGACAAAAGCCCCGTCAATCTTCCGCATCACGTCCGGCGTCAGTTTGCCAGTCTGCTCGCCCGCCGCCAGAGTTTCCTTGAGCTGCTCGGGACGCGAGGCTCCGAGAATCACGCTGCTGACATGCGGGTTCCTGAGACACCAGGCAATCGCAAGCTGCGCGAGGCTCATGCCCAGTTCCTGTGCGAGCGGCGCGAGCCGTGTCACGATGCCGATGCGTTTCCGGCCCTCCTCGCTGTCGAGCTTTTCCCGCAGCCATTCGTAACCGGGCAGGTTCAGACGCGAATCCGCCGGAATGCCGTCGTTGTATTTGCCGGTGAGCAGACCCGAGGCCAGCGGTGACCAGATCGTGGTGCCCATGCCGTAGTCGCGGTACAGCGGCGCATATTCCTTTTCCACGCGCTCACGCACGAACAGGTTGTATTGCGGCTGTTCCATGGCGGGCGGTGTCAGATGCCAGTCCCGTGCCAGTTGCTGCGCCTGCGTGATGGCGTCGGCCGACCATTCCGAGGTACCCCAGTACAAGACCTTGCCCTGCTGCACCAGCGCGTGCATGGTCTGCACGATTTCCAGTATCGGCACCTCGGGATCGGGGCGGTGGCAGAAATACAGGTCCAGGTATTCGACTTGCAGCCGCGTCAGCGCCTGATGACAGGCCTCCACGATGTGCTTGCGCGACAGACCGCGCTGTGTGGGTCGCGGTTGGTCATGGCTGCCGAAGAACACCTTGCTGGACACGCACCAGGTGTCGCGCGGGTACGCGAGGTTCTTCAGGGCCTGACCCATGATGCGCTCCGACTCGCCATTGGCATAGGTCTCGGCGTTGTCGAAAAAATTCACGCCGCCGTCATGGGCCGTGCCGAGGCAACGCTCGGCCAGCTTCGTGTCCACCTGGTTCTTGAACGTGACCCAGGAGCCGAACGACAAGGCGCTGAGTTTGAGGCCGGCACTGCCCAGACGCCGGTATTCCATGGATGACTCCGGTAATGGATTGCGTGGCGTGATTCTATCGCGCGGGGACCTGCGATTCATCCTGACATGACAAAGGGTGCGGCGTTACAATGCGGACACTCCGGTTTCTTGCAGGTCCGTCATGCTGGATACAGCGGTTCCGCTTTACGCCGATCACCTTGCCGCACTGCGTCGCAGCTTCGATGCCGCGCTTGAAGCCAGCGGCTTCGAACAGGTCGCCCTGTTCGCGGGCAGCGCACATGTCGCGTTCCTGGACGATTACGAATACCCGTTCAAGATCAGCCCGCAGTTCAAGTACTGGCTGCCGCTTGCGCACGCGCAGCATTCCTTCATCCTGTACACGCCGGGCAGGCGGCCGGTGCTGGTGTATTACCAGCCGGAGGATTACTGGTACCTGCCGCCCGAGCCGCCATCCGGTGACTGGACGGAGCACTTCGAGATTCGCATCATCACCCAACCGGAAGCGGCGCGCACCGCGCTGGCACCGGGTGGGAAGTGCGCGTTCATCGGTGAATGGCAGGCCGCGTTTGCGGACTGGGGTTTTGCCGCCGTCAATCCGGACGCCTTGATTCAGCACCTGCATTACGCACGCGCATCCAAGACCGAATATGAAATTGCCAAAATGCGGCTGGCGAGCGCGCGCTCCGTGCGGGCACACCGCGCCGCCGAGCAGGCGTTCCGTGCCGGCGCCAGCGAGTTCGAGATCCACGGCGCATTCTGCCGCGCCGCGCAACAGACCGACGACGAGCTGCCCTATCACGCCATCATCGCGCTCAACGAGCACGCCGCGACCCTGCATTACCAGTTCCGCGATACCGCGAAACCGCCCCGGCATCATGCCTTCCTGATTGACGCGGCGGTGCAGATCAATGGTTATGCGGCGGACGTGACGCGCAGTTACTCGGCGCAGGACGACGAATTCCAGGCGCTGATTGATGCGCTCGATGCCGAGCAGCAGCGACTCGCGGCCGAGGTCAAACCGGGTGGCGATTTCGTGGCACTGCACATCGCGGCACATCACGCGATCGCCCGGCTGCTGAATGAATTCGGCTTCGTAAAGCTGCCGGCCGCGGACATCGTGAAACTCGGTATCAGCAGCACGTTCTTCCCGCACGGCCTCGGGCACCTCTTGGGACTTCAGGTCCACGATGTGGGCGGGTTCATGGCGGATGCCGCTGGCGGCACGCTGCCAAAGCCGGAAGGCCATCCCCATCTGCGCACCACGCGCCCGCTGGGCGAGAATTTCGTGGTCACCATCGAGCCGGGCCTGTATTTCATCGCGCCGCTTCTGGCCGCGCTCCGGGCCGGCCCGCACGGCCGTCACGTGGACTGGGCGCGGGTGGATGCGTTCCGCCGCTACGGCGGCATCCGCATCGAGGACAACGTGGTGGCCCGCCCCGCCGGCCCCGAAAACCTGACCCGCGATGCGTTCCGTGACCTGCCGCCCTGAAACCCGCCGCCGCGGGGAACACCGGCCCGCTTCCGGGGTCACAACCACACCTGCCGCGCGTGCCGCCGGCTTTCCCTGACCCGTTCGAGGACATCCCATGAAACGTCTGCTCCTGCTGTCATCTCTGCTGTTCGCCCTGGGAACCACAGTCAGTGCCTTCGCCGCCGATGCGCCTGCCGCAGGCAAGCCCCCCGCCGCGGCCGAAAAGCCGGTGCCGAAGGAGACGCACACCGTCACCCATCACAGCGCCCGCATCGGCGGCCAGTCGCTGGACTACACGGCCACAGTCGGCAATCTGCTGATCCGGGATGACAAGGGCGAGCCGGCCGCCAGCGTGTTCTACATCGCCTACACGCGCGACGGCGTAAAAGATGCCGCCAAACGGCCGGTCACGTTCCTGTACAACGGCGGACCGGGCTCCTCGTCAATCTGGCTGCACATGGGCGCGTTCGGCCCCATGCGCGTGGTCACCAGCGATGCACAGGCCACGCCGCCGCCACCCTATAACCTGGTGAGCAATCCGGATTCGCTGCTCGACAAGAGCGACCTGGTATTCATTGACGCCATCGGCACCGGCTACAGCACGCCGGTGGGCAAACACGAAGGTAAGGATTTCTGGGGCGTGGATCAGGACGTGGAAGCGTTCGGCAAATTCATCCGCCGCTACATCACGGTCAACAACCGCTGGAATTCACCGAAGTTCCTGCTCGGCGAAAGTTACGGCACCACCCGCTCCGCGAATCTCGTGGACTGGCTGCAATCCAACGGCATCGCCTGCAACGGCGTGATCCTGGTGTCCTCGGTACTGAATTACGGCGACACCATGCCCGGCACCAATCTCGGCTACGTGACCTACCTGCCGAGCTTCGCCGCCATCGCCTGGCAGCACAACAAGGTGCCGAACAAACCCGCGGACCTCGCCAGCTTCGTGCAGCAGGCGCGCGAATTCGCCATGGGCGAATACCAGAAGGCCCTGTTCGAGGGATCGCGGCTGTCGCAGGCCGAATACAACGACGTGCTCACGAAACTGCACCGCTTCACCGGCCTGTCCGAGCAATATCTCAAGGACGCCAACCTGCGCGTCAGCCCCTCGCGGTTCCGTGCCGAACTGCTGCGCGGCGAGAATCGCACCGTGGGCCGGTACGACGCGCGCTTTGAAGGCATCAATTTCGACAATGCCGAGGAAACCCCGGATTACGACGCCTCCGACACCGGCATCAGCACGGCTTTCACCGCCGCGTTTCACCATTACCTGCAGGACGATCTCGATTACCGGAATGAACTGCCATACAAGGTCACCAACTTCCAGATCATTCGTAGTTGGGATTGGACCCATTCCCTGCCAGGCCGGCGTTCCTTCCGCAAACCGCCGCTGCCAGACGTGGCCGCCAACCTCGGCGACGCGCTACGC
>DASSRV010000287.1:0-6485 GCA_035701605.1 Gammaproteobacteria bacterium | reverse complement strand
GTACCACGTCGCGTTTGCGGTAGCGCTTGCGCAGTGCTTCGGCGCGCAGCGTGCTCACGGCGGACCGCCTGCGGCGGGTTGCCCGCTGTCCTGTTTCGGCGGCACCGTGATGTGCACGCGCTCCCCGTCCTTGCCGCCGGTGGCGACCATGTATTCGGTTTCCGTGTTGTAGTGGATGACGTCGGCACTCATTTGGCGCAGCCCCTGCTGCATGTGTGCATGGCCTGTCATGTCCACCTGATTGGTATCGGCGTGGTAGTGAATCCGGTCGGCACGGCCGTGAATCATCTCGCCCTTGTCGGATTGCTGCTGGAAGGTGGCGGGGCTGCCGGTGATGTCGGCATCCTGAAGTGCGCCGTTCAGGGTCTTGACCACGGCCTTGTCGGCGCTGATGCGGATACTGCCCTGGGTGATGAGCACGTGGCCGGTGTAGGTGCCGGTGCCGGCATTGGTCCTGGTGTTGTTGCGGAATTCACCGTGATCCGCCTGGATGTTCATGGGCTGGTGCTTGTCGCTGCTGAGTGCGAACGCCGAGGCGGCCGCGAACAGCGCGGCACACAGCAACAACAGGCGGGTTTCAGGGCTGCGGAACATAGTGACCTCTGACGTTATTTTGCAGCACCAGCCGATTGTCCTTGAAGTAGGCGATCATGCCGACCGCGGTCATGCGGGTGCTGCCCTGCGTGATGCTGACCGGGTCCGCGGTGTTGCCGATGTTGGTGTCGAGATTGACGCTCAGCGTGGCGGTACGGATCACGAGCGGGGCGCCTTTCCCGGCGGCGGGGCGGCGCATTTCCACGTGACCGTCGAGATTCAGCAGCCTGCCGCCGCGCGGCAGCAGGGCGTGATCGGCCTGTCCGTGCCAGGGCGGATCGCCGGCCGCGAAATACGCAAGCCGCGGCGCAAACACTTCGGAGCTGTCGTCGTCGGGATGATGTTCGATGCGCGGTGCGCTCATCTGTGCCGCGCGGTGACCCTGTTGGTCGAGCGTGGTAACGGTGGCATCGGTGAAGTAATAATCCGGCTGATGGGTGGCGGGCGCGGCTGCGCCCTCGCCGGGCGGCGTGATGTGGCCCGCCAGCCACCAGGTGGCGGCCGCCACCAGCCCCAGCAACAGCACCAGCAGCAACAATCGCAGGTTCACGCGGCCGGATTCCGCGCCGCCAGGATCAGGTCACAGACTTCGCGCACCGCGCCTTCTCCGCCCGCGGTGCGCGTGGTGAGGGCCGCGGCTGCCCGCACCGCGGGATGCGCGTCGGCGACCGCGATGCCGAGCCCGGCGCGCTGGATCAGCGGCAGGTCCGGCGTGTCGTCGCCGACGCAGGCGGTTTCCGCGTCGCTGACGCCGAGGTTTTGCAGCAGCGCGTCGAACACGGGCTGTTTGTCCTCGCAACCCTGGAACACGTGCATGACGCCGAGTTCCTGCATGCGGCGCATGACCGCATCCGAACGGCGTCCGGAAATCACCGCCACAGCGATGCCGGCACGCAACAGTTCCTTGACGCCGTGGCCGTCGCGCACGTGAAAGGCCTTGGTTTCCGCGCCGTCCGCGCCGTAATACAGGCGTCCGTCCGTGAACACGCCGTCCACGTCGAACACCGCGAGGCGGATGCGTGCCGCCTGTTCGCGCACGTCCGTCATCACACCACCCCGGCGCGCAACAGGTCGTGCATGTTGAGCGCGCCGATCAGGTGCCGGTCGTCGTCCACCACCAGCAGGCCGTTGAAGCGGCGGCTTTCCATCAGGTGCAGTGCCTCGCCGGCCATGACCTCGGCTTTGACGGTGGTGCAATCGCGCGTCATCACGTCGTCAATGCGGGCCTGGTGCACGTTTATTTCGCGGTCCAGCGCGCGACGCAGGTCGCCGTCGGTGAAGATACCGGTGACGCGTTGCGCCTCGTCCACGATGGCGGTCATGCCGAGACCCTTGCGCGTCATTTCCATGAGCGCGTCGCTCAGGCTTGCGCCTTCGCGCACGCTCGGCAGCGCCTCGCCGGTGTGCATCAGGTCCTGCACGCGCAACAGCAGGCGCCGGCCGAGGCTGCCGCCCGGATGCGAGCGCGCAAAATCCTCTTCGGTGAAACCGCGCGCCGACAACAAGGCCACCGCGAGCGCGTCGCCCATGGCGAGCGCGGCGGTGGTGCTGGCGGTGGGGGCGAGATTGAGCGGACAGGCTTCCTGCGCCACGGACACGTCCAGATGCACGTCGGCGGCGCGCGCCAGCGTGGAGTGCGGTTTGCCGGTGAGCGCCACCAGTTTCACGCCGAGCCGCTTGATGAGCGGCAGGAGGATGAGGAGTTCGGCGGTTTCACCGGAATTGGACAGCGCCAGCACCACGTCCGTCCCGGTGATCATGCCCATGTCGCCGTGACTGGCCTCGCCCGGGTGCACGAAGAAGGCCGGCGTGCCGGTGGAGGCGAGGGTGGCCGCGATCTTGCCGGCGACGTGTCCGGACTTGCCCATGCCGGTGACCACCACGCGGCCCCGGCAGGCCAGCAGCACGCGGCAGGCATCGGCGAACACTTCGTCGAGACGCGGGCCCAGCGCAGCCACGGCGGCCGCTTCGGTGTCCAGCACCTCGCGCGCCAGGCGCAGCAGAGTGGCGGTGTCGGTGCGGCTCATCGGCGCAACGGGCGTGGCAACAGGGCGTTCAATGATACACGTTTGCCGGGCGACTCTGTCCGCTCCCCGGCCTGTTCGGCGCCCGCCATTCCTGCCGCGGCGCGCTATCGGGTATCATCCACAGCCACGTCCGCCCTTCCGCTCCCGGAGTCTCTTTGCGCCCCGCCGATGTGCAGCAGTTGATCGCCCAGGGTCTGCCCGGCGCCGAGGTTTCGGTGGCGAGCGAGGACGACACGCATTTCGAGGCACGCATCGTGTCGGCGCTGTTTGCCGGCAAGCGCGCGCTGGTGCGACATCAACTGGTGTATGCCACGCTCGGCGCGCGCATGGGCCGTGAAATCCACGCGCTGAGCCTGCGCACGCTGACGCCCGAGGAAGCGCAGCAGGACGCGCCGCCACAGCACTGACCAACCGAAACAGACAGGACCGATCCTTGGACAAACTGCACATCACCGGCGGCAAACCGCTCGAAGGCGAGATTCGCATTTCCGGCGCCAAGAACGCCACGCTGCCGATTCTGGCGGCGACGCTGCTGGCGGACGACCCGGTCACGGTCGGCAACGTGCCGCACCTGCACGATGTCACCACCACCATCGAACTGCTGGGCCGCATGGGCGTCGGCGTCACCATCAACGAGCACATGCGCATCGAGGTGGACCCGGGCAGCATCCGCGAGTTTTACGCGCCGTACGAGCTGGTCAAGACCATGCGCGCGTCCATTCTGGTGCTGGGTCCGCTGCTCGCACATTTCGGCAGCGCCGACGTGTCGCTGCCGGGCGGCTGCAATATCGGTTCGCGTCCGGTCAACCTGCACATTGCCGGTTTGCAGGCCATGGGCGCCGACATCGCGGTGGAAGGCGGATACATCCGTGCGCGTGCCGAGCGCCTGAGGGGCGCGCGTATCTGCATGGACATGGTGTCGGTCACCGGCACCGAGAACCTGATGATGGCCGCCACGCTCGCCGACGGCACCACCGTGATCGAGAACGCCGCGCGTGAGCCGGAAGTGGTGGACCTCGCACACTGCCTCAACCGGATGGGCGCAAAAGTGCGCGGCATGGGCAGCGATGTCGTGACCATCGAGGGCGTCAGGAAACTGCACGGCACCAGCTACGACGTGCTGCCCGACCGCATCGAGACCGGCACGTATCTGTGCGCGGGCGCGGTGACCGGTGGCCACGTGCGGGTGCGCGACACGCGCCCCGAATTGCTCGAGGCGGTGCTTTCCAAGCTGGAGGAAGCCGGCGCCCGGATCGGCAAGGGCGAGAACTGGATCGAAGTGGACATGCGCGATCGCCGGCCGCAGGCGGTGGACATCCAGACCGCGCCGTATCCCGCATTCCCCACCGACATGCAGGCGCAGTTCACCACGCTCAACGCCATTGCCGAGGGCACCGGCACCATCACCGAGACCGTGTTCGAGAACCGGTTCATGCACGTGCTGGAAATGCTGCGCATGGGTGCGGACGTCAAACTCGAAGGCAATACCGCCATCAGCCAGGGCGTGGATCACCTGACCGGCGCGCCGGTCATGGCTACTGATCTGCGCGCGTCCGCGAGCCTGGTGCTGGCGGGGCTGGTGGCGCAGGGCGAAACCGTGGTGGACCGCATCTACCACATTGATCGCGGTTACGAGACCATCGAGGAAAAGCTCGGGCAACTGGGCGCGAAGATCCGCCGCGTGCCGGCGTAATCCCTCACACCGTTCCTGCCGCACCGATCAACTGCTGCGCTGCACCGGGCGCTCGGCGATGGTGACTTTCATGCCCAGCTTCCGGCCGTGACGCACGACACCGAGCGTGATCACGCTGCCGGGCGTGTGACTCGCAATCTGGTTCAGGGCGTCGCGACTGTTGAGGATGGGCGAATCGTCAATGCTGATGACGGCATCGCCCGGCAACAGGCCGGCGCGCGCGCCGGGCCCGTTGGGTGCGAGGCTGGTGACCAGGAAACCGTGGGTGTCGTCGAGTTTGAACGCCTTGGCGAGGTCCGGCGTGATGTCCTGCGGCTCGACACCGAGGTAACCGCGCTTGACGCGACCGTAGGCGATGATCTGCTTCATGACGCCGCGCGCGAGATTGACCGGAATGGCAAAACCGATGCCGGTGGAGCCGCCGGTGGTGGAAAACAGCGCGGTGTTGATGCCGACCAGTTGCCCACCCGCATTCACCAGCGCGCCACCGGAATTGCCGGGATTGATGGCGGCATCCGTCTGGATGAAATTCTCGAACGTGGACAGGCCGAGCTGGCTGCGGCCCATGGCGCTGACGATGCCCTGGGTCACGGTCTGGCCCACGCCATAGGGGTCACCAATCGCCAGCACCACGTCGCCCACGTGCAGGTCGTCGGAGCGCCCCAGTTCGATGGCTTTCAGGTGCGGCAAATCTATCTTGAGCAGGGCGAGGTCGGTGTCCGGATCCACGCCCACGATGTGCGCGGCCGCCGAGCGGCCGTCCTGCAGGCCGACCTGGATTGCGTCCGCGCCGCTGATGACGTGGTAGTTGGTGAGGACGTAACCGTCGCCGCTCACGATCACGCCCGAACCCAGGCTGGATTCGAGCCGGTTCTGCGGCGCTCCGGACTGGTTGCCGAAATAACGCTGCCAGAACGGATCGTCGGCCAGCGGGTTCGGCGACTGGCGCACGCGCCGGGCGCTGTGCACGTTGACCACCGAGGCCGAGGAAATGGTCACCGCACGGGCATAGGAATCGGCCGCAGCGCCCGTGCGGGACTGGCCGGCCACCAGGAGGCCGGGCCGGAACCACACCACCAGAAACGCGACGGCGAGCCCCACCACCACCGCGCGCAGCAGGAACCACAGGAAACGGACCGGTATTTGCATGCGCATACGCTACCATGCGTCCGCCGGGCCGTCAGCGGCCTGCGGCGACTGGCGGGGTCCGGAAGCCGCTGTGTATAATGCCGCGTCCCGACATTTCTCCATCCGGATTGCCTGGCCGCGCGGGCGTGTGCATGCCGACCTGCGGGTGGTCAGGAGAGGGGTCAAATGAGCAGCGAAGAAATTGACAAGAACCGGCGCCATTTCCTGACTGTCGCGACCGTGGTAGTCGGCGCCGTCGGCACCGTGATGACCGCCGTGCCGTTTGTCTCCTCGATGGAGCCTTCCGCCCGCGCCAAGGCGCTGGGCGGGCCGGTGGACATAGACATCAGCAAGATCGAGCCGGGCGGTCTGGTCAAGGTCAAGTGGCGCGGCAAGCCCACCTGGGTGGTACAGCGCTCACAGGCCGCGCTCGACGCATTGCCGCAGGTTGATCCGCGCCTGCGCGATCCCGATTCCGAAGAACCCCAGCAACCGCCCTATGCCAGGAACGGCTGGCGCTCGATCAAGCCCGGGCTGTTCGTGGTGGTCGGCATCTGCACGCACTTGGGCTGTTCGCCGCTCTACAAGCCGCAGCCGGGCGATCCCGAACTCGGTACCGACTGGCCGGGCGGTTTCCACTGCCCCTGCCACGGCTCGCTGTACGATCTGGCCGGGCGCGTGTTCAAGAACGTGCCGGCACCGCTCAATCTGCCGGTGCCGCAACATTACTATGTCAGCGACACCGTGATCCGCATCGGCCAGGATCCCGCGGGCTCCAGTTCGAGCTGGACCACGCCGCTGCAGTGGTGAGTCCCGCCGCTCCGGCAAAACCAATTGAGCATCATGGGAGGCTCGCCTGAATGAGCACCGAACAGGAAAAGCGCGATTTCATTGACGTGGTGGGCGGCTGGCTCGCCGGGCTGCGCGACTGGATTGACGAACGCTTCCCGCTCTCCGAGTTCTGGAACAAGCACGTGGCGCAGTATTACGCGCCCAAGAACTTCAATTTCTGGTACTTCTTCGGCTCGCTCGCGCTGCTGGTG
>DASSRV010000286.1:0-3707 GCA_035701605.1 Gammaproteobacteria bacterium | reverse complement strand
GCGCCGGTGTTGATGAGCTCGGCGACGATGGCGGGCTCGATGCGCGTGCTGATGGCGATGATCGGGACATTCGGCAGGTTCATGTCGCGCAGCCTGACCACGTCCGGGAACGGCGCGGCGGCCACGCTGGTGGAACACAGGATCAGGTCCGGTTTCTGCTCCTGCACGCGCTTTTCCGCGTCCGCAATGCTGGACACCCAGGTCGGACGCACCGCATGCCCGGCATTGCGGAGCGTGCTGTTGAGCTGTTCCGCTTCATCCTGGGTTGCGGCGACAACCAGCACGGGCAGGGCATTGCGAGGTTGCAAGGGGTTTCCTCAGGAGCGTGATGCAAGTTGTTGAAGTTTAGCGGGATGCACCGCGTTATGCACGGGTCAGATGGCGCTGCCGGCATCCGGCACCGGTTGCTTGGCCGGCGCGCCCGGCACTTCGCGCACCAGACGCGGTACCAGATAGCCCGGCAGACGGGCACGCAGTTCCCGCATCAGTTGACGCGCCTCGGCTTCCGGCACCTCGAAATGCGCCGCGCCCCGCACCGGATCGAGCAGGTTCAGGTAATAAGGCATGACGCCGGCCGCGCTCAGCGCTTCAGACAGCTCGGCGAGCGCCGCCACCGAATCGTTGACACCGCGCAACAGCACGGACTGATTGAACAATAATGCACCCGTTTGACGCAGTTTCGCGCAGGCGCTGACCACGTCGGGGGCCATTTCCTGCGCGTGGTTGACGTGCAGTACCACCACTTTCTGCAGGCGGCAGGCACCGAGCCAGGCCAGCAGCGAGGCGTCCACCCGCGAGGGCAGCACCACCGGCTGGCGGGTATGGACGCGCAGCCTCCTTATATGAGGAATGGATTCGAGCGCCTCCACCAGCCCGGCCAGTTGCCGGTCGTTGAGCGACAGGGGGTCGCCGCCGCTCAGGATCACCTCGTTCACGCTGGTGTCGCCGCGCAGGTAATCGAGCGCGGCCTTCCACTCGCCGGCACGCGCGGATTCATCCTGGTAGGGGAAATGCCGACGGAAGCAGTAACGACAGTTGACGGCGCACACGCCGGTGGCGATGAGCAGCACCCGGCCGCGGTACTTGTGCAGCAGGCCGGGCCGGCGGCGGCTGGCGAGGTCGCCGACCGGGTCGGTGACGAAGCCGGGCCGTTCGGCCAGTTCCGCGCCGGTGGCGAGCACCTGGCGCAGCAGCGGGTCGTCCGGGTCGCGCTTGCGCATGCGCGCCACGAAGCCGCGCGGCACGCGCAGGGCGAATTGCACGGCTGCATCCGCCGAGGCCATTGCCGGATCGAGTTCCAGCAGGCGCAACAGTTCGGCGGGATCGCGCACGGCGTCGGCGAGTTCGGTCTGCCAGCGGGCGGGCATGTGTCCGGGTCCGGGGGTGCTGCCCAAAGCGGGGCGTTAGCGTATCATTACGCGCCTTCAGGCGGCGCAAGCCGCCATTTTGCACTTAACCGGGCGGGAAGAAAATGGCAAGTTACAGCACCAACGAATTCAAGGCCGGCCTCAAGATCATCATTGACGGCGACCCCTACAACATCATCGAGAACGAATTCGTGAAGCCCGGCAAGGGGCAGGCTTTCAACCGCGTCAAGATCCGCAACCTCAAGACCGGCAAGGTGCTCGATCGCAACATGAAATCCGGCGACACCGTGGAAGCCGCGGACGTGGTGGAAATGGACGCCCAGTACCTGTATTCGGACGGCCAGTTCTGGCATTTCATGAACCCCGAGAACTACGAGCAGATCGCCGCCGATGCCACCGCCATGGGCGATGCCGCGCAATGGCTCAAGGGCGAAGAGGAATGCAAGATCATGCTGTGGAACGGCCGGCCGCTCGCGGTCACCGCGCCGGTGTTCGCGATCCTCAAGGTTACGGAAACCGACCCCGGTCTGCGCGGCGACACCGCCACCGGCGGCACCAAGCCCGCCAAACTCGAAACCGGTGCCACCGTGCGCGTGCCGCTGTTCATCAATGAAGGCGAGCTGATCAAGGTGGACACGCGTACCGCAAGTTATTCGGCACGTGCCAAGGAATAAGCCGCGCATTGTCCGGTTGATGCCGTCGTCATGACGGATTGGCGTCCCACTGCATCGCTTGAGTATTTGCAGCGTCGCGCAGCGCTGATGAAGGCCGTGCGCGCGTTCTTCGATGCCCGCGGCGTGCTGGAAGTGGAGACGCCCGCGCTGTCGCACGCGGCTGCCAGCGACCGGCATCTAGCGAGTTTCGAGGTCGGCAATCCGCACGGCGCTGCGCTCTACCTGCACACCTCGCCGGAGTTTCCGATGAAGCGGTTGCTGGCAGCGGGCAGCGGCGACATCTGGCAAGCCTGCAAGGTGTTCCGTGCCGGGGAAGCCGGGCGGCTGCACAACCCCGAATTCACCTTGATCGAATGGTACCGGCTCGGCTTCGATCAGCACCGTCTGATGCGCGAAGTCGCGGAACTGATTGCAATGCTGGTCCCGCCACTTGCGGGCGAGCCTGAAGTGCTGACGTATCGCGAGGCATTTCAGCGCCACGCCGGATTCGATCCTTTCACCGCGAACGCGGCCAACTCGCGTGACGCGCTGCGCAGAGCCGGTCGTGAACCACCGGCACTCGACGCACTGGATGCGGATGGCTGGCTGGATCTGGTGGCGGGCGAGCTGGTGTATCCGGCACTGGGGCACGGACAGGTGACCTTCGTGCATGACTATCCCGCGAACCAGGCCGCGCTGGCGCGCATCCGGCCCGGCACACCGCCGCTGGCGGAGCGCTTCGAGGCGTTCGTGAACGGCATCGAACTTGCGAACGGCTTTCACGAACTCGCGGACGCGGACGAGCAGCGTCAGCGTTTCGAGCGGGATCTCGTGGCGCGTGCGCGCGACGGGCTGCCGCAGGTTCCGGTGGACGCGCGCCTGCTGGCCGCCTTGCAGCACGGATTGCCGGCCTGCGCCGGCGTCGCGCTGGGTTTCGACCGGCTGGTGATGCTGGCGACCGGCGCACAAGCCATCGCCGACGTGATTGCGTTTCCGTTTGCGCGCGCCTAGGATTCGATCATGTTCCAGATGAAAGCCGTCACCGCAGACGACAAGCCGACGCTGTACGCGGAGCTGGCTGAGCAGGCGCGCGGCCTGTTGCACGACGAGCACGACATCACCGCCAATGCCGCGAACCTTGCCGCGCTGCTGTATCACGCACTGCCGGATGTCAACTGGCTCGGGTTCTATTTCCTGAAGGGCGACACACTGGTGGTTGGTCCGTTCCAGGGCAAGCCGGCCTGCGTGCGCATCGCACTGGGGCGCGGTGTGTGCGGCTCGGCGGCGCAACGACGCGAAACGCTGGTGGTGCCGGACGTGAACCGGTTTCCCGGCCATATTTTCTGCGACGGCGATTCGCGTTCCGAACTGGTGGTGCCGCTGGTGAAAGACGGCGTGTTGCTGGGCGTGCTGGACGTGGACAGCCCGAAACTTGCGCGCTTTGATGATGAAGACCGCAAGGGCCTGATCGGGCTTGCGGATATTTTCCTGGCCGCGCTGGACTGATTAGCCCAGCGTGCCGATGCGCTGGCCCATGCGTACCGGCGCCGCTGGCGCCAGCGACGCATCCCAGTGCGCACGTCCGGCGGGAAGCAACAGAATCACGGTCGAGCCCATGTTGAAGCGGCCGAGTTCCGCACCTTTTACCAGTTCCAGATTCCGGGCGGTCTCGTCCCAGGTGCGGATT
>DASSRV010000285.1:0-15329 GCA_035701605.1 Gammaproteobacteria bacterium | reverse complement strand
CTGCGCTGAAGCGCTGGATTTCCGGACCGCGGTGAAACTGGTGGAATTCCGGGGCCAGGCCATGCAGGAGGCCGTTCCCGCCGGTACGGGCGCCATGGCCGCCATCATTGGCCTGGACGACGATGCGGTCCGCGCCGCATGCCGCGAGGCGGCACAGGGCGAAGTCGTGGAAGCGGTCAATTTCAATGCGCCCGGTCAGGTGGTGATTGCCGGCCACGCGGCCGCGGTGGCGCGTGCCGGGGAAGCCTGCAAGGCCCGCGGCGCCAAGCGGGCACTGCCCCTGCCGGTGAGCGCGCCTTCCCATTGCGCCCTGATGCAGCCCGCCGCGAAACGGCTGGCCGAGCGCCTGGCGGGGGTGGCCTTTCAGACACCGGCCCTGCCCGTGATCCACAATGTGGACGTGCAGAGCCATGCCGGCGCCGATGCCCTGCGGGCCGCCCTGACCGCCCAGTTGCACAGCCCGGTACGCTGGGTTGAAACCGTGCAGAAGCTTGCCTCCCGGGGCGTGACGCGCGTGCTGGAGCTGGGGCCCGGCAAGGTGCTGGCCGGGCTTGCCAAGCGCATAGACAAGAACCTGGAAGCCGTTTCCGTCAACGACCCGACCAGTCTGGAGGCCGCGCTGGGCGCGGTGAAACCGTCATGAGCCTGCTTGCAAACGACATCGCCCTCGTGACCGGCGCCACCCGGGGGATCGGCCGTGCCATTGCGCTCGCGCTGGGCGGCGCGGGTGCGACCGTGGTCGGCACCGCGACCCGCCCGGAAGGCGCCGACGGCATCACGGCCTATCTCGAACAGGCCGGTATCCGCGGCCGGGGGCTGGTGCTGGACGTCAGCGCGCCGGCATCGGTGGAAGCGAGCCTCAAGGCCGTCAATGCGGAATACGGCGAGGTGAGTGTGCTGGTCAACAATGCCGGCATCACCCGCGACACCCTGCTGATGCGCATGAAGGACGAGGACTGGCAGGCGGTACTGGACACCGATCTCAGCTCGGTCTTCAGGCTGTCCAAAGCCTGCCTGCGCGGGATGATGAAGGCCCGCCGCGGACGCATCATCAACATCTCCTCGGTGGTGGGCGCCACCGGCAACCCGGGGCAGGCCAATTATTGCGCGGCCAAGGCCGGCATCCTGGGATTCACCAAGTCCCTCGCGCGCGAGGTGGGTTCCCGCGGCATCACCGTGAACGCGGTGGCACCGGGCTTCATTGATACCGACATGACCCGTGCCCTCGGCGAGGACCAGCGCGGCGCGCTGATCGCCCAGATTCCCCTGGCGCGACTCGGGCAGCCCGAGGACATCGCCCAGAGCGTGCTGTTCCTGGCTTCGCCCGCGGCAGCGTGGATCACGGGCGAAACCCTGCACGTGAACGGCGGCATGTACATGGGCTGATCGGCCGGGGCCGGGCAAATCGGGCCGGCTGGCACGGGGCAGGGCTTTTCTCTACAATACCGCCCCCAGTTCGGTCGGCCATGGCCGCCGGCACTGTTTTGTCACTTCTGGGAGGTCCCATCAATCATGAGTAGCATCGAAGAGCGCGTTAAGAAGATCGTCGTCGAACAGCTGGGAGCAAAGGAAGACCAGGTCACGCCTCAGGCCTCGTTCGTGGACGATCTGGGTGCTGACTCGCTGGACACCGTCGAACTGGTCATGGCGCTCGAGGAAGAGTTCGAGTGCGAAATTCCCGACGAAGAGGCCGAGAAAATCACCACCGTCGGACAGGCCATTGACTACATCAAGGAACACCTGCCCAACGCGTAAGGCACTGATTCCGTGATGGAAGCGCCGTTGCTGCCGGGAGGTGGCAACGGCCTTGTCTTTTCTTGTACCCTGATGAGCCGGATAGAACGAGGTTTGCAGCCGTGTCGAAACGCCGTGTGGTCGTGACAGGTCTCGGGATCATTTCCCCCGTGGGCAACAGCGTGGAGACCGCCTGGGCCGCAATTCTGGCCGGTCACAGCGGCATCGGTCCCATCACACATTTCGACGCCGGCAACTACCCGACCCGCATTGCCGCCGAAGTGAAGGGATTCGATCCGGCCGAATACATCCCGCCCAAGGACATCAAGAAAATGGATCCGTTCGTGCATTACGGCATCGCGGCATCCATTCAGGCGTTGAAGGATTCCGGTCTGGAAATCACCGAAGCCAACGCCGCGCGCATCGGCGTGGCCGTGGGCGCGGGCATCGGCGGCCTGACCAACATCGAGAAGGCCCATTCCTCCATCATCGAGAACCACAGCCCGAAGCGGGTCTCGCCGTTCTTCGTGCCTTCCAGCATCATCAACATGATCTCCGGCAATCTTTCGATCATGTACGGCCTCAAGGGACCGAATTTCGCCGTGGTCACGGCCTGCACCACGGCAAACCACAACCTCGGTCTGGCCATGCGCAGCATCCAGTACGGCGATGCCGATGCCATGCTCGCAGGCGGCGCGGAAATGGCGACCACGACATTGGGTGTGGGCGGGTTCTGCGCGGCACGTGCGCTGTCCACCCGCAACGACGAGCCGCAGAAAGCCAGCCGGCCCTGGGACAAGGAGCGCGACGGCTTCGTGCTGGGCGAGGGCGCCGGCGTGCTGATGCTGGAAGAATACGAACACGCCAAAAAGCGTGGCGCGAAAATTCACGCGGAACTGATCGGTTTCGGCATGAGCGGCGACGCCTACCACATGACCGCGCCGCCCGAGGACGGCGAGGGTGCGCGTCAGTGCATGGTCAACGCGCTCGCCGATGCGCAGATTGACGCAAGCGCCGTTCAGTACATCAATGCACACGGCACCTCAACCCAGGTCGGCGACAAGGGCGAAACCATCGCCATCAAACGCGCCTTCGGCGAACACGCGAAAACACTCGCGGTCAGTTCCACCAAATCCATGACCGGGCACCTGCTCGGTGCCGCCGGCGGCGTGGAAGCGATTTTCAGTCTGCTGGCGCTGCGCGATCAGGTCGCACCGCCCACCGTCAACCTGGATCACCCGGACGAAGGCTGCGATCTCGATTACGTGCCGCACACCGCGCGCAAGATGAAACTGGATACGGTGCTGTCCAATTCCTTCGGCTTCGGCGGGACCAACGGCACACTGGTGTTCAGACGGCTATCCTGATCGCGCCGCGACGGCGCGCGCTGCCCCATGTCCATTGCCCCGGCAGGATTTGTCACGCGCCCCCTGAAGTGCGCGGCGGATCTTGCTGCATTGCAGGCCCGCGAAGCTTCGCGTTATCCCTATCTGCTGGAAAGCGTCGCAAACCGTACGCCGCAGGGCCGTTACGACATCCTGTTCGCGTTTCCCGGCGAGCGTCTGCTGCTCGACGCACAGGGGCAATGCAGGGACGGGCAGGGCCGGGACTGCGGCAGGGATTTTTTCGCCGCCCTGGATCGGTGCTGGCAGGCCGCGCGTGATACCGCGCAGGCGCTGCCGGACGACGCACCCCCGTTCCGCGGCGGTTGGTTCCTGTTCCTGGGTTACGAGCTGGCTGCGTGCATCGAGCCACGCTTGCGGCTGCCTGTCGGCACCATGTTGCCCGTGGCGTGGACGACGCGCATACCCGCGGCGGTCATTCGCGACCATGCCCGCGACACGCTGCTGTTGATGGCGGAAGCGGACCGGCCGGAATTGCTGGATGCCATGGAAGCGGATGTATGCGCGCCGCAACCGGCAGATACGGCATCTGGCGCTCCGAACATTTCCGCCTTGCAGGAAGAGGAGCCGGCGCGTTATCTCGATGCCGTACGGCGTGCGCGACGCTATATTCACGACGGCGACATTTTCCAGGCCAATCTGTCGCGCCGCTGGCAGGCACACGCGGCCGCGGACGTGACCCCCGCAGCCATCTATCGGCAATTGCGACGGGCCAACCCGGCGCCGTTCGCGGGGCTCGCCCTGCACGAAGACTGTGCCATCATCAGTTCGTCGCCCGAGCGCCTGGTGTCGGTGCGGCAGGGACGGATTGATGCGCGCCCGATCGCGGGGACCCGTCCGCGTCACGCCGACGCGAGCCGGGATGCCGCATTGATCCGCGAACTGATCGAACATCCCAAGGAGCGTGCCGAACACGTGATGCTGCTGGACCTGGAACGCAACGATCTCGGTCGCCTTGCGCGTCCCGGCAGCGTGCGTGTGGATGAGCTCATGGTGGTTGAATCCTATGCGCACGTGCATCACATCGTTTCAAACGTGTGTGCGCGACTACGCGAGGGAATCACGCCGGGCGAGGTGATTCGCGCGGTATTTCCGGGCGGCACCATCACCGGCTGTCCGAAGGTGCGCTGCATGGAAATCATTGCGGAACTGGAGCAGGCGCCGCGTGAAGCCTATACCGGCTCCATGGGTTACCTGAACCGCGACGGCGACATGGATATGAACATCCTGATTCGCAGCCTGATACAGAAGGGGCGGCATCTGGAATTCCGTGCCGGCGCCGGCATCGTCGCGGATTCCATTCCGGAACGGGAACTGGACGAGACCCGCGCCAAGGCGCGCGGCATGGCGCGGGCGCTGGGGGCGGCGGCATGATTGCAACCTGCTGGGTGAACGGCATCGCCGGTACGCAGTTGTCCGTGGCGGACCGGGGCCTGCAATACGGTGACGGCCTGTTCGAGACTCTGCCGGTGCGGAATGGCCGCGTGCCCCTGTTGGAGGCGCACTTGCAGCGTCTGAACGCGGGGAGCAGGCGCCTCGGATTTCCGGCCCTGCCGCTGACGGAACTGCGTACGGAAATCGCAGCGGCCGCGCGCGACCAGGAATCCGCCATCCTGAAGCTCGTGGTGACGCGCGGCGAAAGCGCACGCGGTTATCGCGCGCCTGCCGATCCGCAACTCACGCGCATCCTGAGCCGTCACGCCTATCCCGCGTATCCGGATGCCTGGCGGGAGCAGGGCATCTGCGTGCGCGTGTGCAGGACCGTGCTCGGCATCAATACGCAGCTTGCGGGACTCAAGCACCTCAACCGACTGGAACAGGTGCTGGCGCGTGCCGAATGGGATGAACCGGATCGGGTGCAGGAGGGTCTGATGCGGGATGCCGACGGCGCGGTGATAGAAGGTACAATGACCAATGTCTTTGTGCGTCTTGCCGATGGCAGAATCATGACTCCCGATTTACAGCACTGTGGCGTGGCCGGCGTGATGCGCGGCTACCTGCTGGAACGCCTGCGCGAAGCCGGCCTTGCACCGCGCATCGGCACGCTGCGCGTTGCCGACCTCGACAGCGCACGCGAAGTGTTCGTCTGCAATTCGGTGATTGGCGTGTGGCCGGTGCGGGAACTGGATGGCCGGCACTACGCGGTGGGCGAGTTGACGCGCATGGCCCGGCAGTGGGCGGATCAGGCATGAGCGGCTGGCGGGTAGTGCGTCCGCTGATACTCCTGGCGGCAGTCTGCGTGCTGGCGGTGGCGGCCTGGTTCTATCACACCTGCTACCGGCAACCGTTGCTGACAGGTACTCAAGCGGTAGTGATCCGGATTGCACCGGGCCAGCCCCTGCGCGCCATCGCGCGGCATCTTGCCGAGCGCGGCGTGCTGGCGCATCCGCTGAACCTGGTGCTGCTGGCGCGCCTGCGCGGGCAATCCAGCGCGGTGCGCGCTGGCGAATACCGCATCCAGCCCGGCACCACGGTCGCGCAACTGCTGGATCAACTGGCAAGCGGACAGGTGCTGCTGCATTCGCTCACGCTGGTGGACGGCTGGACGTTCAAACAGGTGCTCGATGCAGTCGAGCGGGATCCCGATCTCATGCACACGCTGACCGGCCTGAAGCCGGCGCAGGTCATGGCACGGCTCGGTCACCCGAATGAGCATCCTGAAGGCCGGTTCTTCCCCGACACCTACAGTTTCGCGCATGGCACCACCGATGTGGCCTTTCTGGAACGCGCTTACCGCAGCATGCAGCAGAAACTCGCCGCGGCCTGGCAGCAACGCGCCCAGAATCTGCCGTATCAGTCCGCTTATGAGGCACTCATCATGGCCTCGGTCATCGAGAAGGAGACCGGCCGACCCGATGAGCGTGCACGCATCGCGGGCGTATTCGTGCGCCGCTTGCAGAAAGACATGAAGCTGCAATCCGACCCGACCGTAATCTACGGATTGGGGGACAGCTACACCGGCAACATCACGCTGCACGACTTGCGTGCCGATACGCCTTACAACAGTTACACGCGGCACGGTCTGCCGCCCACGCCCATCTGTATGCCGCCACTGGCGGCAATCGAGGCCGCGCTCCACCCGGCCGCCGGTGATGCCTTGTATTTCGTCGCACGCGGCGACGGCACACACCAGTTCTCCGCGACATTGGCCGAGCAGAATGCCGCGGTGCGAAAATACCAGTTGGCCCGCGACGGAAGACATCGCTCATGAGCAAGGCGCGCTTCATCAGCGTGGAAGGCATTGAGGGCGTCGGGAAATCCACCCATCTCGCGTTCATCCGCGATTACCTTGTGTCACGCGGCCGTGACGTGCTGATGACGCGCGAACCGGGCGGTACGCCTGCGGCGGAAAAAATTCGCGCGCTGTTGCTGGAGCCGGGAGCCGAAGCCCTGTCACGCGAAGCGGAACTGCTGATGATGTTTGCCGCTCGTGCCCTGCACGTCGAGAACGTGATCCGCCCGGCGCTCAAGGCGGGACATTGGGTGGTATGCGACCGGTTCGTGGACGCGAGCTATGCGTATCAGGGCGGTGGGCGCGGCATTCCGGCGGCGCGCATTGCCTCGCTTGAACGCTGGGTGCTGCGCGGACTCAAACCCGACCTGACACTGTTGCTGGATGCGCCGGTTGCCGTGGGGCTGACGCGCATGACACAGCGCGGGGCACGCGACCGTTTCGAGCGGGAGCAGACCGCATTTTTCAACCGGGTGCGACGCACGTACCTGGCGCGTGCACGACGCGAACCGCGCCGTGTGCGCGTTATCGCCGCGCATGACGGGCTGTCGCAGGTGCAGACCCGCATCCGTGAACAACTGGATGCACGGCTGAGGCGCTGGCTGTGACAGATGTCGAGTCCGGTACGGCACCCTTGCCCTGGCAGCGTGCGGCATGGCAGCAGCTCAACGCCGGGGCGGAGCGGGGCCGGTTGCCGCATGCCCTGCTGTTGAGCGGCGTGTCGGGGACCGGCAAGCGACTGTTCGCACGGGCTTTTGCGCAACGCATCCTGTGTCAGGCCCCGGAGCAGGGTTGTGCCTGCGGCGTGTGCCGCGCCTGCGCCCAGTTTCAGGCCGGCAGCCATCCCGATTACCACGAACTCGGCATTCCCGAAGACAAAACCGTCATTACCGTGCCGCTGGTGCGCGAACTGATCGGTGCCCTCAGCCTGACCAGCCAGTACGGTGGACGCCGGGTTGCCCTGATCGAGCCGGCCGATGCCATGAACACGGCGGCGGCCAATGCCCTGCTCAAGACCCTGGAAGAACCGGGCAGCGACACCTTGCTGATGCTGGTGACGGCGCGCCCGGCGCGCCTGCCGGCCACCATCCGCAGCCGCTGCCAGGTCCTGCGCATGCTGCCGCCGAGTGCGGATGACGCGCTGGCGTGGCTCTCGGCACACGCGCCGCGCAAGGACTGGCCGGTGCTGCTGGGACTCGCGGGCAATGCGCCGCTGGCGGCGCTCCGGTTGGCCGCTGCGCCGGAATCCGGAACCCGGCTGGAAATGTTTCATGCGCTTGCGGACATGGCGGCGGGAAAGCTCAACCCGCTGGGCTACGCCAGGGAATGGAGCGCGAAAGATGCCGACGTGCTGCTGATCCTGCGTCTGTTCCAGTCCTGGATCATGGACCTGATCGCGCTGGCGAACGGTGCGGACGGTGCCGTCATCAATCGCGATGCCATGCCCCTGTTGCAAAGTACCGTGCAAGGCATACACTTGCGGGGTCTGCATGCAATGCTGGCGCGGCTCAATGAGGCCGTGGCCCTGACGGGCACGACGGTGAACCGGCAACTGCTGATGGAAAGTCTGCTCATGGCATGGGCGGACGGTCTGAAAACACTGGAAGCGGCACCGCTGGCCGCACGGGGAACGGGTACATGAGCGCGCCACGCCAACAGGGCATTCTCAATCTCGCCATCAAGGACAAGAGCGCGCTGTACAGCGCCTTCATGCCCTTCATCCGCAACGGCGGGTTGTTCATCCCCACCAACAAGCCCTACCAGCTTGGCGACGAGGTATTCATTCTGCTGCAACTCATGGATTCACCGGAGCGCCTGCCGGTGGCGGCCAAGGTGGTGTGGGTGACGCCGCGCGGCGCGCAGGGCAAACGCGCGGCCGGCATTGGCGTGCAGTTCAGCGAGCAGGACGGCGGCAATGCCCAGCGCAAGATTGAAAGCTACCTGGGTGGCGCACTTCAGGCGGACCGGCCGACGCATACGATGTAATGAGCGAACCGCAAGTCCCGTCTTCCGTCAGCGATATTCCATCACTTCTCGAACGGGCCCGCAGCCTGAGCCAGGCTGGCACATGGGCCGAGGCGGCGCACGTGTACGCCCGCGTGCTGCAAGACGTGCCGGAGCACCCCGAGGCGCTCGGATTCCTGGGCAGCATGGCGCTCAACCGCGGGGAATTCGCGCGCAGTATCGAATACTTCCGACGCGCGCTGCGGGTCACGCCCGCGGACGCCGCGCTGCACAAGAACCTGGGGCTGGCCCTGCGGGCTGTCGGCGCATTCGATGAAGCATTGGCCAGTTTCGATGCCGCGCTGGCGAACCAGCCGGAATTCCCGGTCGCGCTGCTGAACAAGGGTGCACTGCTCGAGCAGATGGGGCAGGGCGGACAGGCCGTTCCGGTCTATCTGGAAGCCCTGGCACAGGCGGACAAGGCGGGGTTGCTCGCCAACCGCGACATGCCGGCCGGTATCCGCACGCTGTTGCAGCGTGCTTCCAGCCTGACCCGCGAAGCGCGCATGAACTGGATCCATGAAGTGCTCGCGCCGGTGCGCGCGCGATACCCGGCGGAGGCGCTGGCGCGCGTGGACAGGTGTCTGGCGCAACACTTCAGCGGTACACCGGCGGTTTCGCCCGATCCGATGCAGAAACCCACGTTCCTGACTTTCCCCGACATCCCCGCGCGCGCCTGGTTCGAACGCAGCGAGTTTCCCTGGCTTGAAACCGTGGAACGGCAGTTCCCCGCGATTCGCGCAGAGTTGATGGAGGTGCTGCGCGGCGATGAGGGCTTCCGCCCGTTTGTGGACATTGACAAATCCCATCCCGGTGCCGCGTACTGGGAAGGTGTGAATCAGTCGCCGAGCTGGAATGCGTTCTTTTTCTATCGCGATGGCGAGCGTTTCGAGGACAACTGCCGGCGCTGTCCAGTGACGGCCGCGGCGCTCGATGCCATGCCCATCAACCGTGTCGCGGACCATTCACCGGAAGCGTTCTTTTCGGTACTGAAGCCGGGCGCACACATTCCCCCGCATACCGGAGTGGTCAATATCCGGCTGGTGACGCATCTGCCGCTCGTCATCCCGCCGGATTGCAGCCTCCGCGTGGGCAACGAAACCCGCAGCTGGAAGGAGGGCGAGTGCATCGTGTTCGACGACACGTTCGAGCATGAAGCCTGGAACCGCAGCGACCGCACCCGGGTGGTGCTGATTTTCGACATCTGGAATCCCTACCTGACGCCGCCGGAACAGGACGCCATGCGCGCCGTGATCGAGGGACTCAGCGCATTCCGGCGTCATCACGGTCAGTTGCAGGAAATGCCCGGCTGACGGCACCGGGCGGTTTGTGCAATGCCGGAATGAAAACAGGCCGCGGGAGCGGCCTGTTTCTGCATGAAGCGTCGGGCGGGATCAGGACGCGATGGCCGACAGCCCGCCTTTCAGCACGTAGGCATCGAACCCGCGCTCGCTCAGGATGTAGGCCCCGGCGGAACTGCGGCGCCCGGTGTCACAGCACACCACGTACTTGCGCTTCGGATCCAGGGTGTCGAGCTTGAGACGGATGAAATACAAGGGGATATTCACCGCGCCGTCCTGGTGCTGGTTTTCGAATTCGCTCGGCAGGCGCACATCCAGCCACTGGCCGCCCTCGGCCACCAGTTTCTTTGCTTCCTCGTGACTGACCCATTTCTGCAATGGCTCGTTGAGCAGGGTCTTGAAGTCCGCCTTGGCGAGCCGTACCAGCGAGCCATCGGTCAGCATGGTGATGGTGGCGTTGCGCTTGGCATCCGAAATCAGCGCCTCTTCACCGAAACTGTCGCCCACGCCCAGTTCCGCCAGCTTGATGCCGGCCTTGTTGGTGGGGGTTTCGCGCGTCACCACGCAGCGCCCGGCTGCGATGATGTAGAAGAAATCACCGTCGTCGCCCTGCTTGATGATGACATCGCCGGGTTTGCGCGTGATGTGCTCCATGCGCATGAACATGGCCTGGATGTTGGCCGGCGGAATGCGATGGAAGGCCTTGGTTTGCAGGATGGTGGTCATCCAGTCGTCGGCGGGCGTTTCCTCCTGGGCCTGGAGTTCGCCGACTTCGAATGCGCCGGTCTGATCCCAGGTCAGCATGATGTCGAGCAGGTCGCTGTCCACGCCGAAGAATTCGATATCGGTCCTGGCGCGTGCCGACAGGTGGCGCGGCATCTGCGGCGCCAGCGGGTGACGGGCCTCATCGCTGCCGGCGTTGATCACCTTCACGACCTTGTCGCCGGAGCGCAGTTCAACCTCGCCTTTCACCACGTACACGGTGCGCTTGTCGTTGTCGCCCTGCTTGAACAGGTAGCGGCCGGCACCCAGTTCCTGGAGCTGGGTCTTGCTGGCGATGTCCGCCTGATTCTCCGGCTTGAGGCCGCTCAGGGGCGAAAAATTCTTGACGAGTTCGCGGTCGAGAGGTCTGGTCGCCATGCCTTAGAAATCCTGGGGTCTTGTTGTTCTGGACGGATGCGGCAACCCTTTGTATGCAAAGGGCCCGGACAGATCGCAGTCTAACATAGGGCGTCTATTTCTCACGCCCCCTGCCGGCCCCCGGGCGTGCAGCGGAGGGGGCGCGAAGTCGGGATTATAGTGCCAAGTCATTGAACTGGAACTACTTGGCGGCCGGCTTCGAGATGGGTACCGGCCGACGGTTGCTGCCCACGCGCACGTACGTCATCTGCGCGGTCGCCACCTTGACACAGGCCTGGTGCTCACCATCGTTGCGCTGGGAAAAAACGCTCACGTCTATGCTGATGGAGGTGGTGCCGCGGCGTGCCACGTCGGTATAGAAGCTCACCACGTCGCCCACGTAGACCGGCCCCACGAACACGAAATCGTTGACCGCCACCGTGACCACCCGTCCGCCGGCCTCGCGGAAGGCCAGGATGGCGCCCGCGATGTCCGCATGGGACATGATCCAGCCGCCGAAGATGTCGCCCAGGCCGTTGGTGTCCTTGGGCATGGCGAGGGTGCGGACTTCGGCCTCCCGGTCCGCCGGCATGCGTTCGAACTTCATGCGCCGGCCTCCGTCAGAGCCGGCAGCGCCCAGCCGGCATCCGGCTTGAAGCGTGCGCCGTGAACGGCCGCAAGCGACTCCAGCCGCGCCTTGAGTGCGGCCACGCCGGTGGCGCGGATGTAGTTGATGGGCCCGCCGCGGAACGGCGCAAACCCGGTGCCGAAAATGACGCCGGCGTCCAGCAGGTCCGCATCCGCCACGATGCCTTCGCGCAGTACCGCAACGGCCTCGTTCAGCATCGGGAGAATCAGGCGGTCCTGCAACTCCGCCGATGCCTGCCCGGCACGGCGCCGATCCTTCACCGGCTTGCCGTCCTGATAACGGTAGAAACCCTCGCCGGTCTTGCGGCCGAGTTTTTTTGCCGCCACCAGCGAGGTCAGGCTGTCGGGAATCTGCTTGTTGAATTCTTTCGCGAACACCTTCGATACCGACAGGCAGACATCCAGCCCCACGGTGTCGGCCAGTTCCGCCGGCCCCATCGGCATGCCGTAATCCAGTGCCGCGCGATCAATGGCTTCCAGTGCAATGCCTGCATCCGCTGCCAGCATGGCTTCCATCAGATAGGGCATCAGGATGCGGTTGACGAGAAAACCGGGGGCGCTTTTCACCGGCACCGCGAGCTTGTCAATGTGACGCGTGAATGCGAGCGCCTGTTTGATGACGGCAGGATCGGTGTCTTCGGCGTGAATCACTTCCACCAGCGGCATCTTGGCGACCGGATTGAAGAAGTGCAGCCCCACCAGCCGTTGCGGTTGCTTGAGCACGGGGCGCAGGGTTTCCAGCCGGATGCTCGACGTGTTGGTGGCAAGCACGGCGTTTGCAGGCATGACCGCGTCCAGCGACGTGTAGAGCGCCTGCTTGGCGTCCACGTCCTCGAAGATTGCCTCGATGACGACATCCGCGCTCTTTGCGCCCGCACCGGCCACATCCATTTTCAGGCGAGCCGTGGCCTGCTCAATTTCCGCGCCGCGCAGTTTCTTCTCAAACAGCTTGCGGGCACGTTGCAGGGCAGGTTGAATGTATTTTTCTTCCCGGTCCTGCAAGCTCACTTCGTAGCCGCGCAATGCCGACCAGGCGGCAATGTCGCCGCCCATGGTGCCGGCGCCGACTACATGCACGCGGCGCAGGTTGAGATCGGATTTTCTGCCCAGGGATTTCAAACGGTCCTGCAACAGGAACACCCGCACCAGGTTGCGCGCCGTGTCGTGCAGCATGAGGCGCGCAATGGAGTGTGCTTCCTGCACGTACATCTCATCGCTGCCGGCGTATTTCCGCCACAGTTCGATCACCGCGTAGGGCGCGGGATAGTGATCGCGCCGTACCCTGGCGGCGACCTGTTTGTTCAGCAGACTTGCCACCAGGGAGCGCAGCGGGGCCAGCGCCAGCAGCTTCTGCAACAATGGCGGGGTTCTGCGGGGCGGCGCCTTCAGGATCAGCTCGCGCGCGACCTCGCGTGCGGCATCCGGTTTTGCCAGCCGGTCCACCAATCCGATGCGCAAGGCTTCCCTCGCATGCACGTTGCGGCCGTTGAGCATGAAGCTCATGGCGGGAATCACGCCCACCAGTCGCGTGGAGCGCACGCTGCCGCCGAATCCGGGGTGGATGCCGAGTTTCACTTCCGGCAGCCCCAGGCTCAGGCGGTCGTCATCCACGCCGACGCGGTAACGACAGGCCAGCGAAAGTTCCAGACCGCCGCCGAGACAGAAGCCGTTGATGAGCGCGAGCGTGGGGCAGGGCAGCCGCTCGAGCTGTTCCAGCACCAGTTGCCCCTGGCGAATCAGTTTGAAGGCGTCGTCCGGGGTTTTGAGCGTGGTGAATTCCTTGATGTCCGCGCCCGCGATGAAGCCGGATTTTTTCGCCGAATACACCACCACGCCCCGGGGTGGGCGGCCGGACAGCTCTTTCAGGCGCTCGCCCAGTTCCAGCATGATGTGGCCGGACAGCACGTTGGTGCCGGCCCCGTCCTTGTCGAAACACAGCCAGGCGATGTCGTCGGCATCGCGTTCGATCCGCCAGTTGGCCTGGGATGCTTGCTCGGGCATTTCAGCTACTCCGCTCGGGATTGAGGTCCGGAGACGCCGGGGCCCGGCGCCGGACAGGGCGTCATCATAGGAAGCGCGGCCATGCGCTGCAACTTGACGCGCGCTATCCGGCGGGGTCCGTATCCGGGCCAGCATCGAAGCCGGGGAACCGCGCGCCGGCCGGGACTTTCAGCAGCCGTGCACGGATTTCGTGGTCCACCAGACTCATGGTCTGGTAGCGGGCATCGTCCACGCTGCTCTGGCTGCCGGCGAGGGTGCGCTGGATGAAATTGCGCGCACTTCTCTGTTTCAGGCGCGAAGCCTTCCGGTAAACGTCGAACCAGTCGCCCGCGATGCAGTCATTGAAACGCTGTGCCGCATATTCGCGCAATATTGCCATGCGCAGATCGTTGGCGGCGATGTAGGCATGAGCCAGCGCGTCGGACTGCATCATCTCGCTGCTTTGCGCGCGCAACCGCTGCCTGACTTCGTCCGGCAATTGCAGGATTTCGAGGTTCAGCAGCCGCCGGTCCATGCTGTCCATGAGTTCCTTGCGCAATGCAATCATGGGCGAGGTTTCGGATTGCAGGCCAAGCTCGAAGTCCAGCAGACTGCGATGCACGGATTCGCGGTTCTCCGCATCCACCTGTGCGAGCAGTGTTTCACGTTCGTCGCGCGCACTCCCGGACAGGGAGTCCGCGCCGACCCATGCCTGCCACAGCGATTCCATGGCGATCTGGCGCCCCTGAACGCGGCGACGCCTGTTCATCCGCAGCCATTGCACGCCCAGCAGTGCGGCGCACAGCACAATGACAAGAGCAATGACAAGCGGCATGTCAGGCGGTTCCGGTGAGGTTGAAATCGCAAATCAGCGGCAGATGGTCGGACAGGGTAACCCGCGGCATGTCGAAGTGCGTGGCCTCGACGCCGGGACCATACAGAATGAAATCAAGCTGCCGACTGGGATGACGGCTTGGCCAGGTCGGTGAATTGCGCGGGTTCGCGCTTTTCAGGCCGGTCGCAGCGGTGAACAGCTCCATCTCGTAGTTGCCCCACAGGGTGTTGAAATCTCCGGCCACGATCACGGGTTTGTGCGCGCTTTTTACCAGCGAGAACAGGTGGTGCATCTGGCGGTGGCGATGCCGGTAGTGCAATGACAGATGCACCAGGAACAGGCACACCTGATCCAGTTCCAGCTCCATGATGAGGCGTTTGATGCCCAGCTCGAAATAATGGAAGCGCTGCACCGCCCCGGGCAGCGCGGTCAGGAATGCGTTGCCCTGCTTGCGCACGATGGGCAGTCGCCGGTTGATGGAGCGGGTACCGTATTTGTTCTGGTAGTGGGGCGCATGACCGATGGCGCGTGCGATCACTTCCGCCTGATTGCGCGTGCCCGCGCGCACCGATCCCATGTCCACCTCGATCAGGCCGACCACGTCAGGCGCCGTGCTCGCGATGAAATCCGTGATGCGGGACAGGTTGTGCGAGGTGCCGCGCAGGTAGCCGCTGCCCGGCAGCGGAAAGTGAAAGCCCGGCCCGGTGCCTGCGGCGTAACGGATGTTGTACAGCAGCAGCCTCATGATTGCGGCGCCAGTCGTCGTCATGCCGGAATATCGCATACACTATAACAGCATTGACACAAGGCCACGATGGAATACGACGTGTCTGCCGAACAATCCGACAAGGTACCGGAACCGGAGCGGCAGTACCGCATCTACATCGAAGGCGACCTGCTGTATCAGGACATGCTTGCCGCAATCCATACCGCGCGGCACAGCGTGAAACTGGAAAGCTACATCTTTGCGGACGATGAAATCGGACGTGCATTCGTCGCGGTTCTGAGCGAGCGGGCGCGCGCGGGCGTGCAGGTGCTGATGCACATTGATGCGGCGGGTTCGCTGTTCTGGA
>DASSRV010000284.1:0-3103 GCA_035701605.1 Gammaproteobacteria bacterium | reverse complement strand
CCGATCCAGGTCCAGCCGATCTCCACCCGCCGATCCGCCGGGTCCATATTGGCAAAGCGCGTCGAACCGACCACCTGACCGCTGGCCTTAAGCACAGTGGCAAACGGCAGGGCAAGGCCCCGCGCCTGATCCGCCAATGCCGCGCCGATATAGTCCCGCATTTCTTCGCGATTGCGCACCGCGGTCGGCACCCATTGCCACAAGGATTCATCCAGCCCCACGGCACACAGGCCGTCGAGATACTCGAACGACAGCGGTTCCAGACGCACCCCATCGCCTTCGAGCGCGACCGGCGCCGCACGCAAGCGATGTGGAAACCATGCCATGGCAAGGTCATCGAGGGACTCGCCGTCCGGTAGCCGAAGCTGTGCATGGAATCGGCCTTCCTCGACAAAACCGAAGTGCTGATAAAGACCGATGGCGGCTCGATTGCTGCTGCGGACTCGTAACTCGATCTTGCCGACTCGTGCATCCTGTTCGGCCCACTTGAGCAATGCCTGCATCAGCGTCTTGCCGATGCCATGCCCTGTCTGACCGGGATGCACCACGATGGTCAGTTGGAAAACATGCTGAAGTGCCGCAAGCGGCATGGGTTCGAGCAAGGCATGGCCGACCGGGCGGCCGTCGCGCTCGGCGACCAGATACTGACCACGCGTGGCAAGCAGAGTGATTTTGTCGGCGAAAGCTTCCGCGCTGAGTTCACCCGGCTGCGACACCAGCAAGCCCGGCGTGCGTGCCGTTTCGGCTTCCGCCGCAGCCAACACGGCTGCGTCACCCGCTACCGCCGTGCGCAGTACAAGCCCGGCGGGGTGTGCCCTTTCATGCGACATCGGCATGATGTTCCTGACAAAGCGGGTTCGTGATGCGTTTTTCCGATGTAGGATACTTTTCCAGCAGACTTGCAGGGCACACCGGCCTTGGCGCGAAACCTCCGCCGCAGTTGGGGCACACGCCGTGCAGGCGCTGCTCGACACAGTCCCGGCAAAACGTGCATTCGAAGGTGCAGATCATTGCCTCGATGGAATCCGGCGGCAGATCCCTGTCACAGCATTCGCAATTGGGGCGCATTTCAAGCATGTTGTCTCCTCAACCCTGAATCAATACAGCGACAACGACCTTGAAGGTGCCGCATACGAACAGCGTGATGGAGACGATATCGAACAAGGCTTCCAGCCAGATGACATCGGATAGCCATTCGGCGATCCGTACACGCCGGGTTGCGCCCAGTTTGGGCTCGATTTCAGCGCCATACAGATACGCCATGGAATATTTGTACAGCAGCGCCGCCAGTATCTGGATGGCAACACCGGCCAGAAACAACCAGGCGATGAGGCTGCCGGCGCCGGCCCTGATGATGGCCTGGGCAATGGATTCCTGGCTGATCAGCAGGACGGGCACGCCAACCCCATAGGCTACCAGCCAGGCGCGCAAAGTGCGGGAGAAATGTGCATAGGGTTCAAAGAATCCACTCTCTTCCCTGGATTGTTGCCGGGAACGCGCCATGACACACGTACTCCTTGAAAGAGAAACCCTGATTCTATCGCATCCCCGCGCGCGCCCAAGATTGAACTTGCGGGTGCCATTTCACTCCAATGCTCTCTACAAGAACCTCGCCGGGAGCATCGTCATAAAATCCGCCTCCATCCTGCTTGCCTGCGCGGCCGGACTCATACTGGGATCATCCACTCAGGCGGCACAGCCAGCCCCGGCGATCCCCACCGATCAGGCCGCACGCATCTTTGCCGAAGCACAGGCGCTATGCAGTGCCGATGAGGGCAAGCTCTGGAAGCATTCGTTGTGTGTGCCGATGATGTTCGTGGACCCGGCGACCCGTGAAACCGTACTCGATCGGCCTGTCAAGGGCGCGAAAAAGGATGGCGCAATTTACCGCCTGAGCCTGCCGCCGAATATCGGTATCGCCAACACCTCCATCGAGTTCCAAGGGCGGCACTGGAGCATGGTGATGTGGCCGTTGCCGGACGACAAGACCACGCGCGATATCCTGCTCATGCACGAGTCCTACCACAGCATCCAGCCTGCGCTGGGACTGCAAGGCGATGGCGGGCTCGGCAAGAATGGCGAACTGGATTCGCGGGACGGACGCATCTGGCTGCGCGCCGAATTCTCGGCCTTGCGTACTGCCTTGCAGGCTTCGGGAAAACACCGCCAACAGGCCCTGGCCGATGCCTTGTTGTTCCGCAGCTATCGCATGAGCCTGTGGCCGCATGCGGCCGCCGACGAACGCAGTCTGGAACTCAATGAGGGCCTGGCCGAATCCACCGGCATTGATGCGTCACTGCACACCGACAAGGCCCGCATCGCGGCTGCTATCCAGGATATTGACGGCGTGGAGAAAGAACGCAGCTTCGTGCGTTCCTTTGCCTATGCCACCGGACCGGCTTACGCGGAACTGCTGGATGCCGTGCAGTCGGATTGGCGCCGCAAGGTCACGCCGGATTTTGCTTTCGGTGTGGCGGCTGCGGCCGCCTATGGCCTTGCTTTCCCGAAACCGGACAAGCAGCGGGCCATGGCCGCCATTGCCAAATATGATGGCAAGAAAATCATTGCCGAAGAAGACACCCGCGCAAAACTCACGGCTGAACGAAACGCACGTTTCACCAAGGCGCTGGTAAACGGCCCGACCCTGACCCTGCCCTTGAAGAAATTCTCGATCTCCTACGACCCGCGCATGGTGTACACCCTGCCCGGCCACGGCAGCGTCTATCAAACCCTGACGCTCGGCGATGCCTGGGGCAAGCTGACCGTGCATGACGACGGCATGGCCTTGATTTCATCTGCTTTCGACAGCGTTACCGTGCCCCTGGAAGGCACTCCAAAAGGCTCGAAGCTTTCGGGTCACGATTGGTCGCTGACACTGAGCGAAAGCGTCCGACTCAAGCCGGATCCGAAGCACAAAGGCTCATTCATCGTGACCGTGGAACCCTGATTTTCGTCATCGTCGTCCTGGAGTGCCCCCGATTTTTCGGACAGCCGTGAGGTTTAGGATAGCCTGATGGAGGTTCGAGATGAAGAAGCGATTTTCGGAACAGCAGATTGTCCGGATTCTGGGTGAGGCGGCGGGGCACGGTGTGCCCACCACGGC
>DASSRV010000283.1:0-2940 GCA_035701605.1 Gammaproteobacteria bacterium | reverse complement strand
AATCCGCCGATCACGGGCATCAGAATCACGAACGCGCCGAGGTGATTGCCCGCAGGGGACAGTACGAACGAGCCGTGCCGTGCGTTCGGCCCGAGCACGTCGGAGATGCGCCCGTAGAAGACCAGGTCCGTGATCAGGTTGATCATCAGCATCAGCAGTTGCGCGACGCCGGCCGCCGCGGCACCCAGCACGATCGACAGCGCCGAAATCAACAGGATGCGGCGATCGACCAGCGTCGATTTGAGTGGCATCTTCGCCCGGTCGAGTGACGCACCCAGCGCCGGTGCTACCGGCATGCCCTCGGTGCTGCCGGCGGTGCGCACGCTTTCCCGGTCGGCGGGCTGGTTTTTTTCGGCGCGCACCGGATCACGATCCGGCGACGCGGAACTCGGGTCTTGTGGGGTCATGGTGGGCACAAAGCGACTGCTGCAACGCAGCATAGCGCGCAGGCCGGTTGCGGCCAAGCCGTCGATGGCGGCGAGCGTCAATCCGGACGTGCTGGGCGCGATCCGGAATCGGTTTCGTTCCTGGTGATCGTTCAACCGGTTCCCGTTCGGCCCCGCTACGCGGGCGGCCCTGGAATGCAACGGATCGGGCCGTTTGCGAAGCTGCCCTTGCGGCCGGCATTCACGCCGCGGGACGGCGCTCCCGCGGCAGATGGTGCACCAGGAATTCCATCTGGTCGGCCAGGATGTTGCGGTTGGAAAGGATCAGGTGCTCCACCCAGCTCGGCCTGTACGGGATCGCCAGCAGCGGCATGCCGGCTTGCTGCGGCGAGCGTCCGCCTTTTTTCAGATTACAGGCCAGGCACGCGGACACGACATTTTCCCAGGTGTCCTGGCCGCCGCGCGACAACGGCATCACGTGGTCGCGTGTCAACTCGCCGCGCGCGCATCGCCGTCCGCAGTACAGGCACAGGTAACGATCGCGTGCGAACAACGCGGCGTTGCTGAGCGAAGGGCTGGGGTCGACGGCACTGCTGTGGCAGTGGCCGCGGCTGGCGACGATCGGATGCAACCGGAGGATGCTCTGGTTGCCGTTGTCGCGGTGATAGCCGCCATGCAACGTGAGGCAAGGGTCACCCAACGTCCAGGCCACGGCCTCGCGAACATACAGGCAGGCCGCATCCTGCCAACTGATCCAGTCGAGGATGCGCCCACCCGCGTCGAGCGACAGCACGCGCGTGGTGTGCAGATCGGCGATCGTGCACCCCGCGTATTCGATGGAACCGGCTGTGTGCGAGTCCATGGCTCGCGCAGCATAGAACAAATCGCCAAACGGGCGTTAGCGGAGCCTCGCCTGTCGATGCTATCGGTTACCGGCTTCCCCGGCATCGCGTTTTGCCTGCGAGACCGACAGTTCGCGGCGTCCGACCTGATACTTGGGGGTGACCGGCATGGTGGGACCCCGAGATTGCGCCCGGCCAGGAGTTCGACGACCAGATCGACGCGGAGATCGATGCCGTGAAGGCAGTGCTGGTGGTCTGGACGCCCACGTCGGTCGCGTCGCGCTGGGTCCGTGGTGAAGCGCGCGAAGCCGCCGGGCGAGCCGGTGAATCAGCCTGCCTGATTGGGTGAGGGTGAGCGTGAAGTCTGCCCCTGTTGCCTGGCCAATCGTGCCGGCATGAGCTTTCGACGTCGCCCCGGCGGGGGCCGGGATCCGGGGCTTCGCGCGAGGATATGGATCCCGGCCTGCGCCGGGATGACGGTCAATGGCAGGACGTTTCGGCGGAATGACAGTCAAAAGCAAGGGCCGGCTTGGCCAGTGCAAGCCGGTTGCCTCACTTCCCCAGCACGTACAACTGCCACAGGTCCTTGGTGGTCATCTGAAGGAACGGTCGCATCGTCATGCGTCCGGCGACGCCGATGCTCTGCTCGAGATAGCGCAGTTCCTCGAATTTTTCGCGGGTTTCGCCGTCCAGTTCCACGTTGAGGCCGTTCTCGCGCGCCAGCAGCAGGCCCTTGGCCCGCAGGGCCAGCTCGGTGTACACGCGCAGGTAGCAGAGCATGTCCGCCACCAGCGTCCCGTCCAGCTTTTCGCGCAGGCTGCCCAGGAATTTCCCGGCGGGCGTGCGATCAAAATTCCCCGAATCGAGCATCCTCATTAGCTCGGCGTCCTCGTCGAAGTCCACCTCCAGCCAGTTGTGGGTGCGGTGTTCACTGATGCGAAGCAACAGATACAAGAGCGGCGGCAGGATCAGCAGGACGCCCGCGGTGGACAGCACCGGCGAGACGTAGAAGTGGTTGAAGATGGAATGCACGGCCATGGCCGCCAGCAGGCCCGGCACGCAGTGGATGGGACGCACGTCCACGCTGCGCTCGACCAGCGTCTGCGTGATCACCGCGAAGATCGCCACCACGCCGCCGTGCATCACCGCGGTGCCGAAGCCGCGCACGATCCAGAGCGTCAGCGTGGTGTTGTGATCGAGGTACAGGTAGTAGAAGTTCTCGACCACCGCGAAGCCCGCGCCTACCGCGAAACCCAGGATCACGGAATCGACCAGGAACCCGACGCGGTGTGTGCCGAACAACCACAACACCACCAGCGCCTTCAGCGTCTCCTCCACGATTGGCGCCACCCAGCGCGAATAGTGGGTGAGGTTCATGCCGAGCAGGTCCATCAACTCGCCATTGAGGACGTAGCACGCCACCGCCACCAGGCCACCGGCCGCAAGCATCGTCAGCACCAGGCGCATCCGCACCATTCGGTAGGTATCCAGGTAAATCAGCAGCAGCAAAAACAGGATGACCGGCAACAAGCCCACCGGAACGACGGTTAGCAGCGCCAGCCCGTGGTGGAGACTTTTCATCGTCACAGGATCTTCAGCGAGAGCATCCATTCATCCCCGCCGCCACCCGTGCCCCCGAGTCCCCGTGCGTAGCCGGCCGACAGTGTCATCGGCAAGTGGTTCAGTACGGAAAAATCGAGGTCGAGCTGCAG
>DASSRV010000282.1:0-3331 GCA_035701605.1 Gammaproteobacteria bacterium | reverse complement strand
CTCACCGCGCATGCTGGTGCCGCTGCTGATCATGATCGTCGCATTCATGCTGTACTTCGCCACCTTTGTCATGAAACGTCTGCAACTCGAGATCCTGCGTCGCGAACGCAACACCCAGTGGATCAGGGAGTTGACATGAAGTCACTGCATGAATTCCTGGTGATGGGGGGCTATGCCGCGTACGTGTGGCCGGCTTACGGCATTGTCGCGCTGGTGCTGATTCTGAATGCCTGGTTGCCCGGATGGCGTCTGCGCCGTTTGCTCAGGGACCTGAAACGGCAGGAGCCACGCGCATGACACCGCGACAACAAAAACGGCTGGTCATTGTCATCGTGCTGGTGATCGGGGTGGGGGTTGCCGCGACCCTGGGACTGCGCGCATTCCAGCGCAACCTGCTGTATTACTTCACGCCGAGTCAGGTCGAGGCCGGCGATGCCCGCATCGGGCAGGTGTTCCGCATGGGCGGACTGGTGGAGCAGGGCAGTTTCAAACGCACGCCCGGCAGCATGACCGTGCATTTCACGCTCACCGACATGCAGCATTCCATCCCCATTGTTTACACCGGCATCCTGCCGGACCTGTTCCGCGAAGGGCAGGGCATCGTGGTGCACGGCAAGCTGGATGCCAGCGGCCTGTTCGTGGCGGATCAGGTGCTGGCCAAGCACGATGAAAAATACATGCCGCCGGAAGTGGCCGCGGCCATCGAGAAAGCCAAGACTCAGTCCGCCACCCAAGCGGAAACTGATTAAAACCCCATTAAGGGGGATTTCCCCCGGCAGTCCTGTAATTGGTCTTTTCCTCGAACCTCCTCATATCCGATTAAAGACAGCGTGATCGCGGTCGTTGCGGCCGGGCAACGACAATACCCGAATTGATTCAGGCAGTTGGATACATTTCCTGAAATATGTAAATCCAATTACCTAACTATGTCGTATTCTTGACAATTAAAAAATATCGCCTAAACCTATACAAGGCATCGAGGCGGTGCCGGCTTTCCATTTGGGCCATGCGCTCCACGCCATGAGGAAACCGTCATGAGATTCCTTAAGAGTTTGGCATCATTCATGCTTCCGGTCGCGGCCTTTACCACGGTGACGTTCACGCTGCCGGGTCGGGCCGCGGATCAGGCCGCCAGCACCTCGCTCACGGAACAGGATGTCGGTCGGGCAATCTACGAGGCGCGTTGTTCAACGTGCCATGGTGTGCATGGACAGGGCACCAAGGGTCATCAACTGCCCGCCACTGCACCGCCACTACAGGGCAACCAGTTCATCGTGTATGCGCCCGACGCGGCCATCGCCGACATCATCCGCAATGGACGCAGCGGTGCACGCCGCCACTACGACGATACCTACCCGGACATGCCGTCGTTTGACGCCACGCGGATCGCCGATCTGAGGCCGCTGATTGCCTACCTCAAGGGCGAGATGCAGCAGGGCAAATGAGCATTCGGGCCGATTCGCGTATATCCCCATCTCTTGCTGGAGAGACGACCATGAAAACGCTTTTCAAATGGCTCATTGTGGGTGGCGCAGCGCTGTTGGGGTTGTGGACCACGGCCGCGAATGCGATGCCATCCTACGCCCGCCAGACCGGGCTTGACTGCAACTCATGCCATATCGGCTTTCAGGCCGTCCCGTATTTCACGCGGACCGGGCGCCTGTTCATCATGCGCGGATTCCACCAGCCGAATTCCATTCAGGGGAAACTCCGTGAGACCGGGTATGATCACAACAACAAGGAAACCCCCGAGTACGGCGGCAATTATCTGGCCTTGAACTGGACCGATTTCCTGTCGGCCCGTTTCATCACACAATTTGCCAGTGGCGGAAAATCTCCGGGCGGCGGCAAACGGGATGTGACCGCAAACCCGGGATCACGTCTGGCGCTCTTCTTTACCGGGCCGGTGAACGACTGGCTGGGTGTCTGGACCGAGATCGGCTATCTCGGCAACCAGTCGCTGAAGGCTGCCAACACCAGCACCACGGCCGGGCAATCACCCGGGCAACCCACCAACGTCAATTTCTTTGCCTATGATGAATACCGCCTTACCGCCAGCAAAATGCTGAGCGACGGCAACAGCTTCATCGGCATGGCCTACGGCAACGAACAGCCGGACGCGATCAACGAGTTCGTGTTCCCCAACACCCAGGTGCGGCCCTGGAGCTACGGGCAGGGTGGTGTGGGAAATGAATATTCGATCGCGACATACAGCTTCTATGGATTCTGGAACAACAGCATTCTGACCCAGTATTCCATCGTGTCGGGCGATTCCGACACCTCGTTCAGCAACGGCCACAACAACTACATTGCACTGGCCTATGACGGCGTTCCCGGCACCGGTGACACGTACCGCCGTGAAAGCAACGATATCTGGTGGCTGCTTGATACCCTGTGGGGGGATAATGTCGGTTCGCAAGTCAACTCCACCAATACCAGCTTCATTTGTACAGCGGCCTGTCCGGCGGGCATCAAGAGCCTGGGATTCAGCAACCGACTGGGTTCGAACTGGGTGTCACTGGGGGACCTCCTGAGTGTCAACGGGACTGGCTATGAGACCGTGGATAGCAGTCATGCGTTCCGGCTCACCGTGCAACAGTCGGTTGCGGACATGGGCAACAACAGTTGGTACCAGAGCGTTGCCCTGGCGCGGGCCAATCAGGACTATGTAAGCGGAGCCTCATCCAAGGCAACCAAACTCGGATACCAGATACGCTACTTTTATAACCGGACATACGGGTTTGAATTCTTTGTCAACAAGACACTGACCTTCGACTACACTGATCCGCTCGGCGTCAAATATTCCGCCTACGCGCCGGTAAGCTGGGGGCTGGTCGGACTCTGGGCGCCGGCCATGAACATGAATGTCGCGCTGAGCTACAGTCCGAGCAAGACGCCGGTTCTGAATCGGGCGAATTACCAGAGCGGCGGGTATTCGTGGAATTTCCTGCTCGATTTCGGGTTCTGACAATAACCAACGAGAATACGTCAATGAGAAAAAAAACACTGGTACCGCTGTTTGTCGCTTGCATGGGCGCTCTGGTGATGCCTGCGGTCCTTGCGGACACCGGCGCGGAAATCTTCGGTTCGAAGTGCGTAAGCTGCCACGGCAAGAACGGGCAGGGCACACCCGGACTCGCGCCGGCACTGAAGGGCGATGCCTTCGTGATCAGCGGCAAGCTCGAGGATATCGAGGCGACGATTCAGGATGGTCGCGCCGGCGATCAGAAGAAATACAAGGATATTCCGGTCGCGATGCCGCCCTGGCACCTTTCCGACGCGGATCTGAAAGCCGTGGTTGCCTACATCCGGGGCGATTTGCAGAAGTAAC
>DASSRV010000281.1:0-2786 GCA_035701605.1 Gammaproteobacteria bacterium | reverse complement strand
GCTGGCGGCCTGCGGCGACATCCCGGTACTGGAACTGCTCCACGAATTCGGCGTCAACCCCGACGGCCCATGGGCCAGTGACGGATCATCGGCGCTCTATGCAATGCTGCACTGGTCGGACAATCCGGATGGCGCATACTGGCTCATCGAGCACGGCGCCAAGGTTGATCCGGTGTTCGCGAGGAATGGCGAGACGCCGATGCATGTCGTCGCGGAACGCTGGGGTACGGATCTCGCCGAAGCGCTGGTCAGTCGTGGCGCAAACATCGCCCGACGACGTGCGGATCGTCGCACGCCCTACGCGATAGCCATCCTGAGCGGCAACAACGCAGTGGCCAGATGGCTTGAATCACGCGGTGCTCCAACCGACGTACCGGAAGTGGACCGACTGATTGCAGCCGGCAGCCGCGGCGACCTGGAAACGGTGACCGCGACACTCACGGCACACCCCGAGTTGAGGAACGAGATCGGACCCGAGCACTACGGCGCACTGTATCGCGCAGCGGAACGGAACGATGTGGCCGCGCTGGAAGGCTTGCTCGCCTGCGGTTTGGACCCGAACCGGGGCGACGAGATGATAGAGATGAACGCCCTGCACAAGGCGGCCATGGCCGGTTGGCCCGAGGCCGTACAGGTGCTGCTTGCGCATGGAGCGTCGGTGTCAGCGCGCGATCGGGAGTTTCATGCCACGGCATTGGTGTGTGCCGCGGAAGGATCGCGTCATGCCCAGGCCGGCACCGATCACGCGAGCGTGGGGCGCATCCTGCTCGACGCCGGCTCACCCGTGGATTGGAAGGACAGCGGCGAACCATCGGAAACCATTACCGAAATCATCGCCGCGTGGCGCGCTCCGGTCGAGCGAACGCCCGCTGCACCATGAGGTAAGTCATGGTTTATCCGTCATTCCCGCACAGCTTCCACAGATGAACTGCAATACGGGCATACAGGGACGTATGCCCCGGACTTTCAGGCGAAACAGAAAGCAGAATCCGGGAGTCGGAAGCGCTGCAAACCCGGACTTGAAATCCATCCGCTGGAGTGACAACGGATGAATTATTTTTGGCTTCCCCGGTTTCAATAACCGGCCCAGGGCTCCCGAATCACACTTCGGCGAGATTGCCCTTCTTTTCCAGCCACTCCTTGCGGTCGGGGGCGCGCTTCCGGGCCAGCAGCATGTCCATGAGCTTGTCCGTGTTGTCTTTCGCCTCGATGGTCAACTGCACCAGACGACGGGTATCCGGCGAGATGGTGGTCTCGCGTAGCTGCGCCGGGCTCATCTCGCCCAACCCCTTGAAGCGCGTGACGGTAATCCGGCCTTTCTGTTTTTCCGCGGCAATGCGGTCCAGCACGCCTTTTTTCTCGGCTTCGTCCAGTGCGTAATACACGTTCTTGCCGCAATCAATGCGGAACAGCGGCGGCATGCACACGAACACGTGGCCCTGTTGCACCAGCGGCCGGAAATGGCGCAGGAACAGCGCGCACAGGAGCGTGGCGATGTGCAGGCCGTCGGAATCGGCATCCGCCAGGATGCACACCTTGTGATAGCGCAGACCCTCGAGATTGCTGGAACCCGGTTCGACGCCGAGTGCGATGCTGATATCGTGCACTTCCTGCGAGCCCAAGACCTGCCCCGCGTCCACTTCCCAGGTATTCAGTATCTTGCCGCGCAGCGGCAGGATGGCCTGGAACTCGCGGTCGCGCGCCTGCTTGGCCGAACCCCCCGCGGAATCGCCTTCCACCAGAAACAGTTCCGCGCGTGCCGGTTCGCCGCCGGTGCAATCCGCCAGCTTGCCGGGCAAGGCCGGTCCGGCCGTGACTTTCTTGCGCACCACCTGTTTGCTGAGCTTGAGACGCTGCTGCGCGTTCTCGATGGCAAGCTGCGCAATCTCTTCACCCGCCTCGGTGTGCTGATTGAGCCACAAGGCCAGTGCGTCCTTGACAACGCCGGACACAAACGCCGCGGCTTCGCGCGAAGACAGGCGCTCCTTGGTCTGTCCGGAGAACTGCGGGTCGGCCAGTTTCGCTGACAGCACGTAGGCGGCGCGGTCGCAGATATCCTCCGGTGCGAGTTTCACGCCACGCGGCACCAGATTGCGGAACTCGCAGAATTCACGCACCGCATCGGTGAGCCCGGTGCGCAGGCCGTTCACGTGCGTGCCACCCTGAATGGTAGGAATCAGGTTGACGTAACTTTCCGCGAACACCTCTCCGCCGTCCGGCAGCCAAGCCACCGCCCAGTCCACCGCTTCGTTCTCGGCCTGCATACTGCCGATGAATGCTTGCTCCGGCAGGTACTCGCGGCCTTCCAGCGACTCGATCAGGTAATCCCTCAGGCCGCCGCTGTAACACCATTCGTCTTTCTCGAGCGTCTGCTCGCTGATGAACTTGACGGTGAGACCGGGACACAGCACTGCCTTGGCACGCATGACGTGCTTGAGTTTCGGGATGCTGAACTTCGGCGAATCGAAGTACTTCGGGTCCGGCCAGAACCGCAGACGCGTGCCAGTGTTGGCCTTGCCGACCTCGCCCTGCTCCGTCAGCTTGCCGGTGCGGCGCCCATCCTTGAACGCCATGTGGTAATTCTTGCCATTGCGCCGTACCCAGACTTCGAGTTTCTCGGACAGCGCGTTCACCACCGACACGCCGACGCCGTGCAGGCCCCCGGAAAACTTGTAGTTCTTGCTGGAAAACTTGCCGCCTGCATGCAGGCGCGTGAGGATCACCTCCACGCCGGGCAGTTTTTCCTTGGGATGCAAGTCCACCGGCATGCCGCGGCCGTCGTCATT
>DASSRV010000280.1:0-2528 GCA_035701605.1 Gammaproteobacteria bacterium | reverse complement strand
GAACCGCGTTGCCGGCATTTTTGCGGGAGACACGGGCGGATCATGGATCGGGCTTCACGCTGCATCCGGCCGGTGTGCGTGATTTCTATTGCCTCATGACTTACAACGAGCCGGAAACACCCGGTACAGGCGGGCTCGGTTTTGATGCCTGCGAGACACCCTATGGTTTGCAGGCGTTGATGCGTGCACGGGATAGCGGCACCCCGACCCTGAGTTCTCCAGTACACGTCCCCGATGCCAATGGCGTGGAACACATCGGTGTGGTGCTGGTTGCGCCGGTGTACAGGAAGCACCGCCCGCTCGCCACGCAGGCTGCGCGCCGTGCCGCACTGGACGGCTGGGTAGGGGCCACGCTGCCCGCCGACCTCATCATGGCCGGCGTAGTGCCGCGACAGGCCCGGTTGGGATTGCAGGTTTATGACGGCTTGACCGCCACCCCTGACAGCCTGCTGTTCAGTCCCGTGAAGCCGGACCCGAACACACCGCGGACCGATCAACGCGAGATTCTTCTTAGTGTGGACGGGCGCAGTTGGACCCTGCAATTCACCAATCTCGAGCCCGAGAGCCACACCCCCTACACGGTAGCGGCGGTAGGCTTGCTCATCACCGTGCTGATTGCGCTGATGATCGTCAACCTGGGCCGCACCCGGCACCGTGCCGTGATCCTGGCGCGACGCATGACCGAGGAACTGCACGACCAGCAGAAGTTGCTGTCTTCAATCACCAACAACATTTCAGACGGTATCTACCGCAGTTCGCTGGAGAGCGGCCTGGTTTATGTGAACGAGGCGTTGGTGCGCATGTTCGGCTATGCAACCGCCGAGGAACTGATGAGCACGTCGGGTCCGATCCTGTACGTGAATCCGCGCCGCCGCGAGGAACTGCAAAGCCTGTTGCAGGATTATTCCGAATACCACGATCAGGAAGTGGAGTATCAGCGCAAGGATGGCAGCAGATTCTTCGGGCTCAACAGCGCGATAGCGGTGTACGACGACGACGGCAAGCTGCTCTATTTCGACGGTGTGATATCCGATATTACCGAGCGCAAGCGCGTCGAACGCCAGATGTACCAACTTGCCCATTACGACGCGCTCACCGGCCTGCCGAACCGGAGCCTGCTGCGCGACCGGCTTGCACAGGCGATAGCCGATGCCGGGAGGCGTGCCGAACGGCTGGCGGTCGTATTCGTGGACCTGGACCGCTTCAAGAACGTGAACGATTCGCTGGGGCACGAGAACGGCGACCATCTGCTGAAGGTCGTGGCACGCCGCCTGACGGACTGCGTACGGCTCAACGATTCGGTGAGCCGGCAGAGCGGCGACGAATTCATACTCATCCTGCGCGACATCGCCGATGCGGCTTCCGCTTCGAACATTGCGGCCAAGATTCTGGAATCGGTGGGTGGGCTTTATACCATCGGCACGCACGAGTTGCATGTCACGCTGAGTATCGGTGTCAGTCTGTTTCCGGATGATGGCGTCGAAGTGGAGGAGTTGATCCGCAATGCGGATACCGCCATGTATCAGGCCAAGGAAAACGGGCGTGCCAATTTCCAGTTCTTCACTCCAGAAATGACGCAGCGTACACATGCGCGGTTGTCACTGGAGAACGAATTGCGCCACGCGCTTGAGCGCAATGAGTTTTCACTGACCTATCAGCCCCAGATCAACCTTCACAACGGCAGGATAGCCTGTGCCGAGGCATTGCTGCGCTGGAACAGCCAGAGTCTCGGTCGGGTGGCACCCGCCCAATTCATCCCGGTGGCGGAACAGAACGGTCTGATTGTGCCGATTGGCGAATGGGTGCTGCGCAGCGCCTGCCGTCAGCTTCGCGACTGGCAGCAGCAGGGGCTGACGCCCATCCCGATGGCGGTGAACCTGTCGCCGATCCAGTTCCTGCGCAACGACATGGCGGGCACCATTGCCGCGATCCTGGATGAAACCGGGCTTGATCCCGCGTTGCTGGAACTCGAGCTGACCGAGAACGTCATCATGCAGGATACGCGTGAAACCTCCATGATGATGCGGCGCTTGAATCACCTGGGCGTGGGTATTTCGATAGACGACTTCGGCACCGGTTATTCCAGTCTGAGTTACCTGAAGCGCTTTCATATAGACAAGATCAAGATTGACCAGTCCTTCGTACGCGACATCACCACCGACCCGGACGATGCCGCCATCATCAATGCGGTCATCGGCCTGGGTCGCAGCCTGAACGTGAAAGTGGTGGCGGAGGGCGCGGAAACCGCCGAACAACTGGAATTCCTGCGCCGCTGCCATTGCGACCTGATCCAGGGCTACCATTTCAGCAAGCCTCTGCCAGCCGATGAATTCGCGCAACTGCTGCGAAAAGGGCAGGGAAGGATGCCCGATGCCGCTTCGTATCAGCTTGAGGCCGATGCCTGAGCCGGGATTACTGCATCAGCATGTCATTGCGTGCGAAATGACGGCGTATGCGGACCAGCAGCAGGCTTTCCGTCGTTACCAATACCGCCAGCGTTAGAAACAGCCCCACATGCCATTCTGAAA
>DASSRV010000279.1:0-4873 GCA_035701605.1 Gammaproteobacteria bacterium | reverse complement strand
TGCCCTGGCAGTGCTGAGCAAGGAATCCGGCGCGCTCATGCCGTGTTACATGCTCGCGGTGGAAGCCTGCCTGTTCCGGTTCCGCTGTCCGGATCGGCGGGCACGCCGGATGGTCGCCGGTTATTTTGCGTTGTTCCTGCTGCTGCCGGGCGTACTGGGCCTGATCTGGATTTTCGGTCTCGGTCACGGCGGCATGCTGAGTTACGCCGGTCGCGATTTCACCATGGGTGAACGCCTGTTGACCGAAACCCGCGTGATCTGGCTCTACCTCTTCTGGACCCTGCTGCCGCGCATCAGCAGCCTGAGCCTGTATCACGACGACATCCCCCTGTCACACGGGCTGCTGCATCCCTGGACCACGCTGCCGGCGATTTTCGGGCTGGTCATGCTGATCGGTCTGGCTGTCGCGCTGCGCCGACGCCAGCCGTTGGTGACGCTCGGCATCGCCTGGTTCTTTGCCGGGCAATTGATGGAGTCCACCATCTTCCCCTTGCAGATCACGTTCGAACACCGCAACTACCTCGCCGACATGGGCCCGCTGCTGGCTGTACTTTCACTGGTATTTCCGTTGCGCGCATCCGACGCGATGCCGAGACTTCGCCGCCTGTTCTGCGTATTGCTGCTGGCGGCATTCGCAGGGGTCACGTTGCAACGGGCCTGGCACTGGCGCAACCCCTTGACATTGGCCGAGAGCGAAGCCTATTACCACCCCAAATCCCCGTATGCGACTTACGAATTGGGACAGACCTACGCAAACCTGGTACTGACCGGTCAACTGCAAGTCATGCCGGATGCACAACGGGTGTTGTTGCAATCCCTCGCACTCCCAAACGCCAGCATCATTGCCGGTACTACGCTCGCGATGGTGGAGGCCCAAGTCACGCATCAGTTCAGCCCCGGTCTGTTTACACGCATCGCCGAATTGCTGCGCACGCGACACATCGGATCTTCCGACACCACCGGACTCTACAGCCTTGTCGGCTGCGAGTCGCACCAGCATTGTCGCCTTCCTGAGGGCAGCCTCGACGGGTTGTTCGCTGCCGCATTTGCCAACCCATACCTATCGCACAAACCCCGCACCGCCGCCGACCTGCACGTGATCTACGGTAATTATCTGGCTGGTGCCGTGCCGCGCCGTCTGAATGATGCTCGCGCACAAATGCTCAAAGCAGTGGCCCTCGCACCCGGCACTGCGCAATACCGCATCAACGTGGTTATCGTGGATCTGGCCATGGAAGATGCGGCGCTGGCCGAGCAGGATCTGATGGCTGTGCGGAATCTCAACCACTATGGCCTTCTGGATCGTGAGATCGCCGGGTTGGAAAAAAATCTTGCGCGCCTGAAGAGGGATCAGGCAGCCGGCAAAACACCGTCCGGGAAATGACATGCAAAGAATCCATCTTTCCGCACAACTGGACACACGCCGCTGGCTGCCCTGGTGCGCCCTGCTGTTCGCCATGTTGTTGTGTGCGGTGCTGTATGCCCCCGGCCTGAAAGGGCCAATGCTGTTCGACGATTTCCCCCAGCTCGGTCGCTTCTTCCATCAACCAGCAGGGCAAACCCTGCCATTGAGCGAAGTCTGGTGGGGCAACAGCGGCCCACTCGGCCGCCCGGTGGCGATGCTGAGCTTCTGGCTGAACAGCGTGCTGACACCGGACAACCTGCCGGCCTGGAAACTGACCAACCTCGTCATCCATCTGCTGTGCGGCCTGTTCGCCGGACTGCTGGCAATGGAATTGTTTGCCGCCGTGCGCCGTGAACGCGGCGTCGAACCACGCTATCTCGGCGCGCTGGTCGGCATGATCTGGCTGCTGCATCCCTTGCAGGTCAGCACCGTGTTGTACACGGTGCAGCGCATGACGGAACTCGCGGCGCTGTTCAGCTTCGTCGGCCTGTATGGTTACGTGCTGGCACGTCGTTATCCGACGGCCACGGCAAACATCACCGCGGCAGGGCTGGTGGGGCTCGGCGTGGCGACGGGACTGGCTGCATTCTCCAAGGAAAACGGCCTGCTGCTGCCATTCCTGGCACTGGCCATCGAACTCGCCGTGTTTCATGGCGCGGGCACACGCGGGACAGCGCGGCTGGTCAAGGCTTATTTCATCGCCCTGTGTGTGCTGGTGCTGACCGGAGGCGTGGTGCTTCTCCTGCTGCGCCCGCACTTCATCACCGGCGGATATGCCTTCCGGGATTTCACGTTCGGGGAGCGTCTGCTGAGTGAACCGCGCATCCTGTTCGACTACCTTTACATGCTGCTGGCGCCGTTCCCCGGCAACATGGGCTTTTTCCACGACGATTTCCTGCTGTCCGCCGGACTGCTGCATCCTGTCGGCACACTCGCCGCGCTCGTCGGCCTGTTCGTGCTCGTGCTTTCCGCCTGGTTTGCGCGCAGGACGCTCCCGCTCTATGCTCTGGGCGTGGCGTTCTTCCTCATTGGGCAATCCATGGAATCCTCGGTCATTGCCCTGCGTCCCATGTTCGAGCATCGCAATTACCTGCCCGACTTTGGTGTTTTTCTCGCTCTCACGGACCTGCTCGCCTGGGGGCTGATGAAACGCGGGAACCGAAGCCGACTGACGCTTGCGGGCGCGGTACTGGCGGGCCTTGCGATCCTGCTGGGGGTGCGCGTGGCGCATTGGTCGTCGGGCCTGAATTTCTACGCCGCCGCCGCACGCGCGCATCCGCATTCCGAAGCTGCCGCCGCTGGTCTCGCACAGGAATTCATTGATCGGGGCAGGCCGCAACAGGCCCTGCAGGCGCTCGCGGGTGGAAACAGCTTCGGCGTGCAACTGCAACGCGCCTGGATCGAATGCCGCCTGCACGGCGAACTGCCGGATGCCACTCTGGAAGCCCTGTTGCACGAGCCTACCGGCCATCTCGACACCTACCCTGTCACCGGGCTCACCCTGCTCGGCATCGCCGGGATTCGGAGCCAGTGCAAATTCTCGGATCGCCTGTACTCGCAGTTGATTGACCGCACTGCCGGCACCGTCTCCACCAAACCCAGCCTGCGTTACATGCTGTATCTGTACAGCGCCTACTACCATCGCCGGCTGCAACAACTCCCCCTGGCCATGACCGCACTGCAGAATGCGCATCGCATGTCGCCAACAATACCCGTGCCGGTAATCCTGTCGGCACGCTGGTATCTGGAAGCCGGCGATGTCGCACAGGCACGGTCGTCGTTGCAGCGTGCCGCGGACATCAATCGTCGGCAGCACGCCGGTTTCGACGGCGACATTGCGGCACTCGAGGCACGACTCGGAGGCGCTCCCGCAACCCGCGCTACGCGGCCGCATTGATCGGTCATTTACGCTATGCTGTGAGCGCCCGCCCGCCGGAAATCGCCATGCCCGAATCGAAACCCGCACTCAGCATCATCCTGCCCGCCAACAACGAGGCACAGGCGCTGCCGGGTGTGCTGGAAGAACTGAAAACCCGGTTCCCGGATGCCGAACTCATCGTGGTGGACGATGGCTCCACGGACGCCACTGCGGAACTCGCCGCCGCGGCGGGCGCACGCGTCATCCGCCACCCCTACCCCACCGGCAACGGCGCCGCCATCAAATCCGGTGCGCGTGCCGCGCGGGGCGAAACCCTGTTGTTCATGGATGCGGACGGTCAGCATCGCGCCGGCGACGCGCAACGTCTGATCAATACCCTGTCGGAAGGCTATGACATGGTGGTCGGCGCGCGCGATGCGGTTTCCCAGGCCTCGCTCGGTCGCAAGCTCGCGAACGGCTTCTACAACCGCCTGGCGAGCTGGATCGTCGGTCACCGCATCGCCGACCTGACCTCCGGATTCCGCGCGGCTCGCGCGGCCCGTTTCCGAGAGTTCCTGTACCTTCTGCCGAATGGTTTCTCCTACCCCACTACGATCACCATGGCCTTCTTCCGTGCCGGGTATCATGTGGCGTATGCGCCCATCACGGCGCATCCGCGTCTCGGTCGCAGCCACATCCAGCCGTTCCGGGATGGTCTGCGCTTTCTGCTGATCATTTTCCGCATCGGCACCCTGTATTCCCCGCTCAAGGTATTCCTGCCGTTCAGCCTGGCTTTCTTCCTGACCGGACTCGGGTACTACCTCTACAAGCTCTTCACCGTGCACCGCTTCACCAACATGAGCGCGCTGCTGTTCATCGCCGCCATCCTGATATTCCTGATCGGGCTGGTCTCGGAGCAGATCACCAACCTGCTGTACCGCCCGCCGACCTGAGCCGGCGCGGGGCCGCGCCAGCCGCGGATTTCCCGGCCCAGGCAGCCCCTCCCGCCGGAGTTGGACAATCCGGGGGGATACACTACTATTTAACAGCCCGGGCGCCGCCCGCCGGCCCCTTCAGAGGTCCAGGACAGGCATATGGCCACCACTTCCGTCAGAACCAATTTGACCGGTCTGCCGCGCCGCCTGGTCGCGGACGGCCTGCTGGACGAAGCAGCCGCCAGCGAAGCGCCGCGTGAAGCCGCCCGGGAAAAACTGCTGCTGGTCAGTTACCTAGTCCGCAACAAGAAGCTGGACCAGCGTGCCGTGGCCAATGCCGCCGCCGAGGAATTCGGTGTGCCGATCCTCGATCTCGACACCATGGATCTGGCCCAGGCGCCGCTCAAGGATGTCGAACCCGCCCTGATCGAGAAACATCACGCCCTGCCGCTCTACCGCCGTGGCCGCAAGCTGTTCGTGGGTGTGTCCGACCCCACCAACCTCCAGGCCCTGGACGAAATCAAGTTCAAGACCGGACTGATCGTGGATCCGGTGGTAGTCGAGGAAACCAAACTGGCACGCGCCATCGAAAAGGCCGTGCAGTCCATGGACACCTCGATGAAGGATCTCGCCAGCGAGGACATGGATGACCTCGACATCTCGGCCGGCGATGAT
>DASSRV010000278.1:0-2860 GCA_035701605.1 Gammaproteobacteria bacterium | reverse complement strand
GCGCCATTCACCGGGCGGGATTTTGCGCGCGCCATGGTAGGACTGGCAGACTGAGATCACTCATGGCCGCACAAAAGAAGCAGCTCAATCCGCTCCTCAAGCTGGTGCTCGATATCGGGCCGCTGGTCCTTTTCTTTGCCGCGAACTCCAAGTTCGGCATTTTTGCAGCCACCGGAGCCTTCATGGTTGCGGTACTGGCTGCGCTTGCGATTTCCTACGGGATGACCCGGCATATCGCAGTCATGCCGGTGGTCACGGCCGTCATCGTGTTGATCTTCGGGGGATTGACGCTCGTGCTGCACGATGAGCTGTTCATCAAGCTCAAGCCTACGATCATTTATGTTCTGTTCGGCGGCACGCTGGTGGGCGGACTTCTGTTCGGTAAACCGTTGCTCGGGATCGTGTTCGATTCCGTATTCCATCTGCGGGAAGAAGGCTGGCGCAAGTTGACCTGGCGATGGGCGTTGTTTTTCTTCGCCCTTGCGATCCTCAACGAGATCGTCTGGCGCACGCAGACCACCGATTTCTGGGTGAGCTTCAAATTGTTTGGCGTAGTGCCGCTGACTTTTCTGTTCGCAGCGCTGCAATATCCGCTGCTCACAAAATACAGTGTCGATAAATAATCCTGATAAGGACTATGGATTTTTCTCGTGTCTGGAAATCGATTGCGGCGGGCTTGTGCGGAAGTGCTGCGCATACCGGGCTTATGGCGCTGAAATCCTGGGCCCGAATACTTCCAGGCTTCGAGCCCTATAGCGATTTGCAGGCCTTGCTGGCTTCGCTGGTCGGAAGTTCCGTTAACCCGGCGATCCCCCGGGCGCTGTCGTACTTCAATGGCTCGGTAGTCCTCGCGTTCCTGTTCGGCCAATCCTGTTCCCGACTGCCCGGCCGCACCCCGCTGGCGAAGGGAACGGTATTCGGGCTGGCCATTTGGATCGTGATGGGGTTGACGTTTTTTCCCGTTATCGGCAAGGGGCCCTTCGCAATCGATGCCGGACTGGGCCTCAAGCCAACGATTTTTTCCCTGCTTATGGTTCTTGCCTACAGCGTGACCTTGAGCACGGTGTACTCGATATTCGGGTTGCCGAGGCAGGCCTCAACGTCCTAGCGCAGCGCCTTTTCGATTTCCGGCTTCAATGTGTGTGCCAGGTTATCGGCCGTGATTGGTCCTATGAGCTTGTAGACGATGTGGCCGTCGCGGCCGACCAGAAAGGTCTCGGGCACCCCGTACACGCCCCAGTCGATCGAGGTACGGCCAGTTTCGTCTCGGCCGGTTGCCGCAAAAGGATTGCCGTAGCGATTGAGGAACCGCCGCGCATTGTCGGGCGCGTCCTTGTAGTTGATGCCGACAAGCTGGATGCGCTTGTCCTTCGAAAGCTGCTCCAGATACGGCACTTCATCGTGACAGGGAACGCACCACGAAGCCCACACATTCACCAGCGTTACCGCGCCCTGGAATGTTGCGTTGGTCAGGCCGGGCACCGCCTTGCCGTCGCGTTCGAGGCCCGGCAGCGGCGGCAGGTCTGTGGCCGGAATTGGGTGTCCTATCAGGGCTGACGGAAGCCGGGATGGATCGCCGGCGCCAAGACGATAGAAAAACAGCGCTGCCAGCGCAGCAAACGCGATCAGCGGCAAAAACACGAGGACGTTGCGACGCATTCGGGCGAGGCCTTCGCTCGAGGCTGTGGTCATCGGCCTAGCCTTTGCGCCGGGAGCGCCTGGTCACTCCACGCTCCTCGAGATCGCCGAGAATACGGAGTTGTGCCGAGTAATCGAGCAGCACCCATGCGATCAGGGCCGCTACCACGAACAAGGTCACCGCGTAGGCGGCGATGATAAAATCGGCGTGCGGCCCGAGATTCATGCATGCACCTCCTGGGCCTGCATCAGCCGCATACTGCGGACCCGCCTCCTGAGAATCTCGTTGCGCATGACCGCAAGATGCAGCGTGATAAAAAGTGACGTGAATGCCAGCGCCATGATCAGCAGCGGCGTCAGCAACGACGGATCGATGGTCGATCCGCCGATGCGAAAGACGGAAGCGGGTTGGTGCAGCGTATTCCACCAGTCCACCGAGAACTTGATGATCGGAAGATTGACGGCCCCGACCAGTGCGAGGATCGCGGCGGCGCGGGCGCCGCGGCCCGGCTCTTCTGCGGTCCAGTAAAGCGCAAGGACGCCGAGATAGAGCAGCAACAGCACCAGCATCGAAGTCAGCCGCGCATCCCACACCCAATAGGTGCCCCAGGTCGGGCGCCCCCAGAGCGAGCCGGTGACAAGACAGATGAACGTGAACGCGGCACCAATCGGTGCAGCAGCCTTGCCTGAAACGTCGGCAAGCGGGTGCCGCCACACCAATGTGCCGAGCGCCGCGACGCTCATCAGCGCCCAGCCGAACATGCCGAGCCATGCGGCCGGAACGTGCAGGAACATGATCTTCACGGTCGCGCCCTGCTGATAGTCGTCCGGTGCATTCATTGCGCGATAGAGCCCAACCGCGAACAGGGCGATCGTCACCGCGATCAGCCATGGCAATACGCGGTCAACGATGCGCAGAAAGCGCGTCGGGTTGGCGAGATCGATCACAGCCATCGGCAAGTCTCTTAGCATCTTATTCGAGTCCATGGCGCAAGGCTGCCGTCGCGGCAATCGGACCGAGCACCAGGCTCGCCAAGCTTAGTGCACAAAGAATGGTGAAAGCGGGGCCGAACGGCGTGGGGCCGATAATCGCGGCATTGGCCGCCGCAACTCCGAAGATCAGCACCGGCACGGTGAGCGGCAGTACCAGGACGGCGAGCAGCAGTCCGCCGCGCCGCAGCGTCACCGACAGCGCCGCGCCGAGCAGGCCGAGGAAGGTCAG
>DASSRV010000277.1:0-4904 GCA_035701605.1 Gammaproteobacteria bacterium | reverse complement strand
GCCCTGCCGTTGCCCGAAAACGCCACGCAAGCCTGTGGCCACTGCCTGCGCCATCCGCCCGCATGGGACACGGCATCCAGTCCCCTGCACTATGCCTGGCCCTTGGACCGGCTGATCCAGCGCTTCAAGTTCAATGCGGATCTCGCGACGGGCCGTGTGCTGGGCGAACTGCTGGCGCGGTTTCTGGCGGCGGATCCCGGCCCACGCCCGGACTGCATCCTGCCCGTCCCGCTGCATCCCGCACGCCTGCGTGAGCGCGGCTTCAATCAGGCACTGGAACTGGCCCGCCCGGTGGCCCGCCGTCTCGGCATTGCGCTCGCGCCCCGGCTCTGCCGACGCATCCGGCACACGGACATGCAATCAAGGCTGGATGCCAAGACCCGGTACCGGAACCTGCGCGGGGCTTTCGAGGTCCATGTACCGGTAGCGGGTCTGGATATCGCCATTCTGGACGACGTCGTGACCACGAGCGCCACCATGTCTGCCTTGGCGGAGGTGCTGCGCGAAGCGGGCTGCGGGAGGATCCGGGTCTGGAGCCTGGCCCGGGCGGCGGCCTGAAATCCAAGCCCGGCGCACTTGAATTCAGTCCTGCATTATGTTAAATATAATTGGCAATGGGGGGCCGACATGCGGATGATGGTATCCCGTACGTCCTCCTGAAGTTGCGGTCTGGGCTTCGGCACAGCCGCTTCCAACACCAATCCGCCAAGGAGGGATCTTGAGTACCGTCAACCAGTCCCGCGTCGAAACCAGCGAGCTCGAAGTCGGCATGTACGTGACGCGCCTGGATCGCCCGTGGACCGAAACGCCGTTCCTGTTCCAGGGTTTTTTCATCCGCAGCGCGGACGACATCGAGGAACTGCGCCGCTACTGCCAGCACGTCTTCATTGACGTCGAGCAAAGCGGGGCGGTGGCGGATACCGGAAACAAGGCCGACACGCCGCGCCAGGAAAGTCCCGCCCAGGGCGAGCGCACCATCACCGGCGTCACCAGCCTGCGCTATCCCTCCCCGCGCCAGACTGCCGGGGGCGGACACAGCAACCGTACCGTGTACACCCCTGCGCTGCCGGTGGAGCAGGAAATGAAGGCCGCGCGCAAGGCGCATTCGGATGCCACCAAGGCGGTACAGGAGATCCTCACCACGCTGCAGAGCGGCGGACAGCTCGACATCGAACTCGCGCAACAGACCGTGGAGCCGATGGTCGAGAGCGTGCTGCGCAATCCCGATGCGATGGTGTGGCTGTCGCGCATGAAGCAGCACGATTCCTACAGCTATCACCATTCGGTGGGTTGCTCGATCTGGGGCATTGCGTTCGCGCGCCATCTCGGCCTTGATCGTCAGGCGCTGTACGAAATCGGCCTGGGCTGCATGCTGTTCGACGTCGGCAAGACGCGCCTGCCGCAGGATCTCCTGTCCAAGCCCGCCGCGCTGTCCGCCACGGAGCAGCGGGTGGTACGCAACCACGTGGATTACAGCGTGGCGATCCTGGAAAACACCGCCGGCATCACGTCGCGCATCATCAGCATGGTGCACAGCCACCACGAGCGCCATGATGGCAGCGGTTATCCCGACGGCCTCAAGGGCAACAAGATTCCCACCTTCGCCAAGATCGCGGGCATGGTGGATTGTTACGACGCGCTTACCAGCATCCGCCCCTATGCCAAACAGCGCTCGCCGTATGAGGCGGTACGCGAAATCTACACATGGCGCAACAACCTGTTCCAGACCGAGGTGGTGGAACAGTTCATGCAGGCGGTGGGCGCATTCCCGACCGGTTCGCTGGTGGAACTCAGCAGCGGCGCGGTGGGCGTGGTGATCGCGCAGAACGAGGCGCGTCGCCTGCGGCCGAAACTCATGCTGGTGCTCGACGAACACAAGAAGAAACTGCGGCATTTCGAGATGCTCGATCTTCTCAACGACAACCAGTGGCAGAATGTCGAGCAACTGTGGATCGAGAAGTGCCTGGAACCGGGTGCATACGGCATTGACCCGCAGGAACTGTATCTTTAGCAGACGGCAAGGACACCTCGACAGCCCCGGCCCGGAGCATCGCCATGTCTGACAAGATCCTTTCGCTGCGCCCGAACCGGCCTTCGCTGGTGCGCTATCTCGGTTCCTACATCCGCATTGCCAAGGATCGCTCACGCCTGCTGGCGCTGCTCCTGGTACAGGTGAAACGCGGCCAGGATTTCAGCGCGCTGTTCGGACACCACCGCGGCGAAGCCCTGCTCGAGGACATGGCGGAACGTCTGGACAGCGCCATCCGCCGCGACGATCGCATCATCCGCACCGGCGACTACGAGTTCGCGCTGATACTGCCGGACGTGCTCAATCCGGGGCACGCCCTTCTCGCCGCCAACAAGATCCTGCGCGTGCTCGAAACGCCGTTCCAGTTGGACGGCACCGCGGTGACGGTAGGCGTGAACATCGGCATCGCGCTGTTCCCTGAACACGCCGCCACGCCCGACAGTCTCATGCAGCACGCGGCGCTGGCGCTGAATTCCGCCGAATCCTCCAATCAGGCCTATGCGCTGTACAGCGACGCGGCGCCCGATGGCATCAGCGACGCCTGGGACATTGAAAGCGAAATGGACGTCGCCATGCAGAACGGCGAGATGCAGATCTACTATCAGCCGAAGATCAATCTGCTCACCGGACTGCCTTGCGGCGCTGAGGCGCTGTTGCGCTGGCAGAGCCCGCGTCGCGGTCTGGTGCCGCCCAGCATGTTCATTCCGGTCGCGTTGCGCAGCGGTCAACTCAAGGCGCTGACCTGGTCGGCGCTGAACATGGCGCTGGAACATTCGGTGCAGTGGCCGAGCCGGTTCGGCCCGCTGTCGGTGGCGGTGAACATCTCACCCTCGCTGCTGGACGACGATTCACTGGTGAACCGGGTGGTGGACGCCATGGCGATCTGGGGCACCAAACCCAACCGCCTGATTCTCGAAATCACCGAGTCCGCCGTGATGCGGCACCCGGAACTGAGCTTCGATACCCTCCGCGAACTCAAGTCCCGCGGTGTGGGTGTCTCCATTGACGACTTCGGCACCGGGTATTCCTCGTTGGCGAACTTCAAGAGCATTCCCGCCACCGAGCTGAAAATTGACAAGAGCTTCGTCATGAACCTGCTCAGCGACAAGGCCGACGCCGGCATCGTGCGCACCATTCTGGGACTCGCGAAGACCTTCAACCTGCAAGTGGCGGCGGAAGGCGCCGAGAATATCGAAACCCTGAAGGAACTGAAAAAACTGGGTTGCCACAGCGCACAGGGCTTCTACATCAGCCAGCCTCTGCCGGCCGAGGCTTTCACGAAGTTCATCGCCGACTACACGCCGAAAGCGCTGTAAGCGGGACGAGGCTGCATTTCAGCCTTGCGTGAACGTGAAGTGCAGCAGGATGCCGGCAAACACCGCGGCGCCGAACCAGTTGTTGTTGAGGAATGCCTGGAAGCAGCGCTGCGGATTGCGGCGCCGGATCAGGTACTGCTGGTACAGCGCGAACACCAGTGCAAAACCCAGGCCCGCGTAATACGCGCCGCTCAGGTGCAGGCGATGCCCGACCAGCACCAGCGTCAGCAGCAGCAGGGCTTGCAGGATTCCGACGATCACCCGGTCCATGTCGCCGAACAGGATCGCGGTGGATTTCACGCCGATCCTGAGATCATCCTGACGGTCCACCATGGCGTACAGGGTGTCGTACACCGTGGACCAGATGATGTTGGCAATGAAGATCAGCCAGGCCGCCGTCGGCACGCCGCCGGTGGCGGCCGCGTACGCCATGGGAATGCCCCAGCCGAAGGCCAGCCCGAGGTAAGGCTGCGGCAGATAGGTGTAACGCTTCATGAACGGATAGGACATGGCCAATACCAGGCCGATGACCGCGAGCGCCACGGTCAGCCAGTTGAGCATCAGCACCAGGCCGAACGCGACGATGCCCAGCACCACGAACAGGATCATGGCCTCGTAAATGCCCACTTCGCGGGTGGCCAGCGGCCGCTCGCGGGTACGCGCCACGTGCGGATCGAAGTTGCGATCCGCGAAGTCGTTCATGATGCAGCCGGCCGAACGCATGATGAACACGCCGACAACGAAGATCACGAACAGTTTCGGGCTGGGGTGGCCGTCGGTCGCCAGCCACAGCGCCCACAGCGTCGGCCACAACAGCAGGAAAGCGCCGATCGGCCGATGCAGGCGCATCAGCCGCAGATAGGCCCAACCGCGTTCCAAGGCTCGCGGCACCCAGCCCCGCAACAGGCGGCTGCCACGCAGCCGTTTGAACCAGGCTTCGAGTCGCGCGTCCATCAATCCCGCACTCCCGGCAGAAAACATTCGTAGATCAGCAGCTTCGTACCCTGCACGTCCAACACCGAGCGACGCGCCCACAGATGTTCCGGCGCCGCGCGCAGGCCCTGCAGGGCATCACGATACAGTGCATCGCCTGCACCCAAGCGACTGATTTCGATTTCGCCGCGCTGCGTGCCGGCCCCGCCAAACACGCGGTCGCCCAGCGGACGCGCACCAAGCCGATCCAGCCAGCGCGCCGCGCCGTGTGCGGCGGCGAGCGTGCGGCCGAAAACCAGCGGCCGTGTGCCGCACAGGTGCACTTCACGCAGGCGCGCCCTCGTGCCGGGCGCGAGTTCCAGCAGCGCCGCGTCCTCCGCATCCAGCAACGCCGACGCTTCCCGCAACACCTGCACGTGGAAGCCGTCGCCCGCCACACCGCGCAACTTCTGCGTCAGCGAACCGGCGTGGGTCAGCCAGTCCCAGGGAGCCGTTTGACGTTGCCCGGCAGGCCAGACACTGGCTGCCAACCAGGGCGTCCCCGGTGCTGCTTCAGGCTTGCCCATAACGGCTGTTGTCTCCCAGCCAGCGGCGCACGATCGGCGCAACAACCCCGGGATGATGCG
>DASSRV010000276.1:0-10805 GCA_035701605.1 Gammaproteobacteria bacterium | reverse complement strand
ACAGGTCGGGCTGAAGCCTGCATCCGCGATGATCCGGCTGATTGTTGTCTTTCCCGTGCCATTCGATCCAAAAATGTAATTGAACTGCCGAAGGTCATCGAGAATTGTGGCATCTGTCGGGTGAAACGTAGCGACGTTGCGAATGGAAATGCTCTGAATCATTGATCGTCCCCGGAGTCACGACGAAGCATGTTCAATGCCGACATTGAATAGCTATATCGTGCCATGTTCATCACCAGATGTACTTCGTAATGCCGTCTTCGCCATGGCCTAGCCGCTCTCCATCAGGGCCGCCACAAAGTGATTAGATAGCGTGCGATGATATTCCAATGATGCTGCATGCGTCATTATTGTAGGTTTTCTTTAACGGCGCCGAACTAATATCATTCTTAATCAATAGATTATAGACCCAGATCAGACATGGACTGGAAAAGGGAAGCCGCCGAAGGCGGCGGCTTAATTTGGACTGGACCCCGGCCTCCGCCGGGGTGACGAATGTGGCGACCGTTGCATTCCGAAGTGCTCATATTTGCGCGAGCGTTCGCTTCTTTTCTTCCCACCCCGTCGTAGCGTGCCGAAGCACCGAAACGAGCAAGGTTAGCCCGAAGGGGCGTGGACAGGATGTCCGCGCTCCCATGCTCGGCACAGGGAAGTGCCGTGCATGGGACTCCGAAGCGCAGGCAGGTTTTTGCTCCTGCAAAACCTGCATTTCCGCCATCCATGGCGGTCATGAGTGCGAGGGCAGTCGCGCAGCGACCACGCGACCGGGGAAATGGTTTTGGGCACTTTTGCCGAAACAAAAGTGCCCCGGCTGCGGGACGGAATCCCGCCCTCTAAAGCGGTGCCGCCGAAGGCGGCGACTTTAATCAAACCCTGGATTCCCGCTTGCGCGGGAATGACGAGAGTGGCGGCGAGGCCGCAGTTAATCAAGACTGGACCCCGGCTTCCGCCGGGGTGACGAGAGTGGCGGTCGGCAGATTTTTGCTCCTGCAAAATCTGCACTCCTGCCATCCCTGGCAGTCGCGCACGGGGTGACGAGATGGTGGTCGGCACGGAATGACGAGCGCGGCGTCCGGACAATCAAACCGTTTCGGCACCGAAACTCCATACTCCCCACCCACTCGCATCATTCCCTGAAACAATCCTCAACGTCCCTTTGAACGAAGCATCGAGACGTTGCGTCAACCAGGCCGCTGCGGGGCTGTCGTGCCCGCATTCCTCCGACGTAACTGCAAACCGCCGGCGCAACGCCTCTACGGCTGAAGCCGGCAAGTTCGCCGCGCACCAGAGTTCATCTCCCTCACGCACTGCATCTTCAAGAGCAATTTCAAGTGTGGAAAAATTCGCGTAGCGTTGTTCCTGTACTACCCGGCCCGTGCTGGCATCGCGTTCCAGCAGCAGCCAATGGCTGCCTTCGGCGAGACGCGCTTCGTCGGGCAGGCCTAAGCGTCGGCGGTGCTGGGCCGGCGGCCACGGGGCTTCCTCGACGCAACCGACCAGCGCCTGCGTGATGCGGCCCGTCGTCAAATCCTGCCAAGCCGTTTCCAGTACGGCGTCGAGATTCATGCCGCGCCGCGACACGAACCAGTTCTGGCCGTTCAAACCCAGATTGCGTGCGATGTAATAGCCGGCGCTGGCGCCCAGCGTATTGATGAAATTGAAGGGCTTGGGCAGTTCGTGCCCGCGCAGCAACTGTTCCTGGGTCACGATGGTATTGCCGAGCGGCCCGAGTCCGGAGCCAAGGTACACGGCGCAATCGGCTTGCAATGTCTGTCCCGCGGCACAACGCGCGGAACCGAGCAGGGCAAGCTGGATGAAGCGATCCACACGTCGCGGCACTTCGCGGCAGCTTGCCGCGAGCGCGTCATCCAGTGCTGCCGGAGGTGCGGCCTCCGTCACGGTCTCCAGATAATGGCTGCTGGCCGTGACGCGGATCATGTGGCCTCCAGCACCAGCACGGTGTTGTTGCCGCCGAAACCGAACTGGTTGAGCAGGTAACAGCCTCGTGACGCCTCCGCGGCTTGCGTGAGCGGCTCGATGCCTAGCACTGGATCGGGTGTCGTGTAGCCCGGCGTGGCGGGCAGAAAGCCTTCGCGTACCGCTTGTGCATACAGCACCAGTTCGATCACGCCACAGGCGCCGAGTGTGTGACCGATCCGGGATTTCAGCGCCGTGATCGGCGGCAGGCGTTCAAAGACCTGTCGCAGTCCGAGTGCTTCCGCCGTGTCGCCGCTCGGCGTGGCCGTGCCGTGGGCCTTGATGCCGCGCACTGCGTCGGCCGCGATGCCGGCATCCGCCAGCGCCGCGCGCAACACGGCGGCAACCGAACCGCCATCGGGATTGGCGGTGGTGACGCTGTAGGGATCGCTGTTGCTGGCGCCGCCGCGCAATACGAAGTCCGCCCGCTTCCCCGGCTGCGATGACACGACCACGGCACCCACGCCTTCACTCAGGACCACGCCGCTGCGCGCTGCATCGAAGGGACGCAATGCCTCCGCAATCAACTGCATGCCGGCGAAACCGGCCAGCGTGGTGCGGTTGGCACATTCCGCGCCGATCACCAGCGCATGCCGGTGCCGACCCGATGCCAGCGCACGCAGCGCGGCCAGCAAGGCATTGGCCGAGGACGTGCACGCGGTATTGAAGGTGTAACTGTCGCCGTTGCCGTCGAGCGCGCGCTGAGCCATGTCGGCAATGTCCTGATAACCGCAATACGGCATCGGCAAGGCCTGCTCAGGATCGCGCGCGAGGGCTTCGGCATACGCGGCTTCCGACGCGCCGATCCCGAAACAGGAGGAGCCGATGAACAGCGGCAGGCTTTGCGCGTCTCGTGTATCCAGTCCCGCTTCGTCCACGGCGGCACGCACGACCGGCGCCAGCAGGCGCTCGAAACGCGCAGGATCGAACAAGGCTGCCCCGTCGTTGATGCGGTAATACGGCAGGTGCAGGGGTTCCGCGAATCCGTCCAGTGTCACGCTGCCGGCGGATGCACGTGCGGCGCGCAAGGCGGTCAGGCAATCGTCCGTCTGCGTGCCTGCCGCGCAGGCCACGGCCATGCCGCGCAGATAAGCGCCCGCGCCCGGCATCAGTTTTCCGCGAGGATGAAATCCGCCAGCGTGTTGACCGAAGTCAGCGCCATACGGGTCTGGTTGTTGCCGTCTATGCGTTTGCCGTACTGCTGCTTGACCGCGAGCGCGATCTGCAAGGCGTCCAGCGAATCCAGCCCCAGCGCGCCTTCGCTGCCGATGAGGAGGGCATCATCCTCGATCTGCTCCGGCGCGAGTTTCTTCTCGCATTCGCGGATGATGAGTTGCTTGAGTTCGAGTTTGAGCTGCTGTCTGTCCATGTCTCACTTTGAATTGCGCAGTCCGAAACACCAGCCGGCCAACAGCAGGCACGCCGTGCCGAAGCCGAACAACAAACCGAGTTCCGGCGCGGTCATGGCGATGCCGCCCTGGCGCAGGAACACGTCGAGAAAACCTTCCAGCCCCCAGCCCATGGGTGAATACGCGCTCACGGCCTGCATGGTCGGCGGCATCAGGAAGCGCGGCACCATGATACCGCCGAGCGCGGCCATCAGCAGGTTGGCGACGCCGGTGAAGATCATGGCCTGCTCGCCGGTGGATACCAGGTTGGCGATCAGGAGCGCATACGCGACCGCGGCGAAACTCGCTGCCAGCGCCATCAGCGCCAGTGCCAGCGGCGCATGGCCGAGGTTGAGGCTGGCCCCGCCGAACCACGGCACCACGTACACGCCGACCAGCAGCATCAGCACCACCTGCAACAGGTTCACACCGAGGTAAGGCACCAGCTTGCCGGTCAGGAGCGCGCCCGCGCCGAGCCCGATGCTGCGCAGGCGCGCATAGGTGCCCTGCTGGCGTTCCTGCACCCAGGTGGTGGAAAGCGGAATCGCGATGAAGAACATGGCGAACAGCAGCCACGCCGGCACGTTCTGTTGCACCGCGGAAGGCCGCTTGTTCTGGCCGCCAATCTCGAACAGTGACTGGTCGTGCAGCAGCCCGGTGGCGGCATCCATATTCGGTGGCGTTGCGCCCGGCATGGCGGCCAGGGGTGCGAGTTTCTGTTGCAGATACACGCGCGAGATCGCATCGCGCAGCGCGGCGGCAAACAACTGGTACAGCGCCGGCTCCACACTCGGCCCCGCCAGCATCTCGATGGCCTGCGGCTTCTCTCCCAGCATGGCCGCACCGAAACCCTTTGGAATCCGCACCACGAACTGCGCCCGATCCTGCTTCACGCGCTCGATCAGTTCGGCGGCGGGCGCATCGGAATCGAGCCGCGTGAATTCGCGCATCGCCGCCAGTCGCTCGAGCAATGCGGCATCCACCGCACCGCTGTCCTGATTGACGAGGTAGTAATGCACGCTGACGCTTTGATGCGCGGCGAAGCGGTCCTGAAGGGCCAGCGACATCACCAGGATGAACACCGCCGGCATGACGAACAGCAGCAGCAACGCGTGCCAGTCGCGCAGCAGCAGTTTCCATTCCTTGGCGATGAGTGAAAGTACAGGCATGGCGGTCAATCCCTCAACTGCCGGCCGGTGAGGTGCAGGAACAGCTCCTCGAGATTGCCGTAGCCGTATTTCATGCGCCGCACCGCGACGCCCTGTGCGGCCAGGAGCGCCAGCACGCGATTCAACCCTGCCCCATCGGTCGGCGTTACCTTCAGCTCCACGCCGTCGAGTACCAGGCCGGGCAACGCGCTCAGCGCCGCGTGCTGTGCCGGCGTCGGTACTTCGGCGAGCGTCACCGCGAGGCCCTGTCCGTTGCCGCCGCCCAGCAGTTGTTGCAGCGTGCCGCGCGCCAGCAGCCGGCCGTCGTCCAGCACGCCGATCTCGTCGCACAGCATCTCCACTTCCTCCATGTAGTGCGAGGTGTACACCACGGTGGTGCCCTCGGCGGCGATGTGCTTGATGGCATCGAGAATGAAGCGCCGCGACTGCGGATCAATGCCGACCGTCGGCTCGTCCAGGAACAACAGGCGCGGCCGGTTCAGGAGCCCGATGGCGAGATTCAGGCGCCGCTTCAACCCGCCGGAAAGCTGTGCCGCACGCGCGTTCCTGAAATCCGCGAGACCCGCCACGCTCAGCGCGTCCTGCACGCGCGCCGCGCGCACACCCGCCGGCAAAGCCAGTACGCCGGCAAAAAACCGCAGGTTCTCCATGACGCTGAGCCGCGGATAGAACGCATAATCCTGCGGCACCAGCGCGCTGAAGGCATGGATGTCGTGCAACTGCCCGGGCAGGCTGTGGCCGTCTATGCGTACCGTGCCGGATGCGGCCGGCAGCAGGCCGGTCAGGATCGAGATGAGCGTGGTCTTGCCGGAGCCGTTCGGACCCAGCAGGCCGAACAGGGCGCCCGCCGGCACCCGCAACGACAGGTCGCGGATGGCGTCGCGACTCGCGCCCGGATAGCGGAAGTTCAGCCCCTCGATTTCGATCACGCGCCGCTTCCCATTGTTGTCGTCCGCCCGCGACACCGGGCGCGCCATTGGCGACAAATGTTACCCGAGTTGCGTTATCGGCACGAGGTTTGCCGGCGTGTCGCGGCTTATTTTGCGAGCCCGGACAGCGCCTGATGCAGGGCGCGGATGCGCGCCGCCCAGGGATGCTCGGCATCCGCGAGCAAGGGCTTCAACAGGGCCAGCGCTTCAGCGTCCCGTTTCTCGAACTCCGCCAGCCGGCGCGCTTGAAGAAACTGCAAGGACGCGGCTTGCGGCGTGCCGGGATGACGCAGCGGCACGTCATTGATGAATTTCTCGAACAGGTCCCAGCGCCGCGCGTCGAACGCGGCTTCCGCCAGGACCACGTAATTTCCCAGCGGCTCCAGCTCGAAGCGCCGGTTCACGTCCAGGCATTCCACGCAGATGTCGAGCGCGCGCCCGAGACGCTTCTGCGCCACCAGCCAGCGCACCAGTTGCTTGGCCTCGATCAGTGCCAGCTCGCGCTGGCGACGCAGGCGCAGACCCTCGTACAGCTCTTCGTGATACAGGCGCGGGTCGCAGAGATCGTCCTGTTCGCGCCGCAACAGGGCACAGGCCGCATCCCAGTCGCCGGCCTCGTTCAAGGTGCAGGCACGGTTCAGCACGCGCTCCAGAACGCGTTGCTGCTCAGCCATGCGCGCGCGCTCCTCGGTGGGGCGCGCCACGCTGACATCGAGTCCGAGCCGTTCGTGACGATGGTAGGTGATGAAGCCCAGCATGTGCGCGCTCATCACCAGGAAATACACCACGATCATGTGCGCCAGCAACGACGACACCGCACCGCTCAGGGTGGCAAGCGCGACATAGGCAATACCCAAGAGGCTCGCAGCGAGCAGATAGACGCCGCCCGTCAGATACATGAAGCGCAGCCAGCGCCAGGGATTGAGCGCCTCCAGCAAGCTGTCTTCCAGCGCCATGCACACCAGGAACGCGGGGAAAATCAGCATGCCGGCCAGCATGACGAGGTGCATGCCCTGAGCGATGCCGCGATGTTCCAGCGCGACCCCCAGCCAGGCGCACAAGCCCCAGAACGCGATCACCAGCACCATCCGCCCGTAGCCGCCGTGGCCCAGCACTTCGGTGCCGAGCGGTGGCGCGACTGCGTGGCCCTGCGCGGTGTCCTCGACAATCATGAACAGGTACACCGTGAGCCAGCTCAACACGATCGGCGCCATGGCGATGGAAAAGATGCCGGCCAGATCGAACAGCCAGAACATGAAACCGATGACGATCACCACGCCCACGGCGTAGCCGCGCAACGGATAGGACAGGATGGATGGAAAATAGTGCCACAGCGAAGCGGTTGCGACCATGCGTGCGTCCGCTTCCGGATCATGCAGCCTGACGTCGCGTGCGGTTTCCGTCATGCGTTCCCCGTCATTGTTCAAGCAACCGTATTCATATTGGACACGTCACGCCGGTGCCGCCCAGACCGCAATAACCGTTCGGATTGCGCGCCAGATACTGCTGATGATAGTCCTCGGCGTAATAGAAAGGTCCGGCCGGATGGATCTCGGTGGTCACCGGCGGGAAACCCGCGGCTGCCAGTTCGCGCTGATACTGCTGTCGAGATTGCTCCGCCTCATGCAATTGCCCGGCCTCGGCCGTGTAAATGCAGGAACGGTATTGCGTGCCGATGTCGTTGCCCTGGCGCATGCCCTGGGTGGGATCGTGCGCTTCCCAGAACAGTTTCAGAAGTTGCGCGTAGGAGACCGCCGCCGGATCGAACACCACGCGCACCACTTCCGCGTGGCCGGTGCGCCCGCTGCACACTTCCTCATACGTGGGGTTCGGCGTTTCGCCGCCGGCATAGCCCGCCGCCGTCACGTACACGCCCCGCTGCTGCCAGAATTTGCGCTCCGCACCCCAGAAGCAGCCGAGACCAAACACCGCTTCGTGCAGCCCGGCCGGATACGGCGGCTTGAGCGCATGACCGTTCACCACGTGCCGGTCGGCAGTCGGGATAGCGTCGGCGCGCCCGGGCAGGGTTTGCGCTGCGTCCACGGCATGGCCTTTGCGGACAGGATTGAACATGCTGGAATACCTCGCGGCGTCGGGCCAGAATCCCGACAAACCTGACCCCGGAATGGGGTCAACTATTTCACGATTCCAGCAGGGCGGACAACATGGACAAACAGAAAATCGCCGTGGTCACCGGCGCCAACCGCGGCCTGGGCCTCGAAGTCGCACGGCAACTGGCGCGTCAGGGCATCCACGTGGTGCTGACGGCGCGCGACCGGCAGGCCGGTGCCGTGGCCCTGCGCACACTGGAGTCGTCGCGGCTGCCGGTGGAACTGCGCAAACTCGACGTGACTTCAAGCGAGGACGCGCAGGCCCTCGCCCGCTACCTGCGCGAGAGCCACGGCCACGTGGACATCCTCGTCAACAATGCCGGCATTCTCCCCGACACACCCGCGCCGCTCGCCACCGCGCCCGCGAGCATCCTGGAAGCCCTCAACACCAACACGCTCGGCGCGGTGCGGCTGATCCAGGCGCTGGCGCCCCTCATGCCGGCCGGCGCGCGCATCGTGAATGTTTCAACCGGTATGGCCGCGCTGCACAACATGGGCGGCGGCGATCTCGCCTACCGCGTGTCGAAAACCGCGCTCAATGCCGTGACCCGCGTGTTCGCGGCGGAACTCGCCGCGCGGCACATCGGCGTCAACAGCGTGGATCCCGGTTGGGTCAAGACCGACATGGGCGGCTCCGGCGCCACCCGCAGCGTGGAACGCGGCGCGGAAACCATCGTGTGGCTGGCAAGCGCCGCGGACGCGACCGAAACCGGCGGCTACTGGCGGGACAAGCGCAAGCTTGACTGGTGAAATACTGGTAAACGTGGAGCTAACCGGCCACTGGAAGGCGCAGCGCGCAGGGAACTCAAAAGCTAAGCTTTCAGGTGATCCGCGTTGAGCACAGGGTAGCGCATTTACTTACCTGGAACCTGAACACCTTGGATGAAGCTCTCCGCTTCGCCACGAAGGTTTCCGTAAAGGCCCTCTCCTCGATGCGAATAAATAATCGCAAAACCAGTTTTTTGACGTACCGGATGCCTGCAATAGAGCCCGTCCGACTCAAGCAACAAGGGTCCCTTCAGCCCATGAGGTGCTTTGTCTTGAACTACAGAGTGATACCTTACACACGGGTAACTGCGTTCGTTTGAGTACTTGAAGGACATTTGCTGAACATTAAAGCGAGACGGGTCGGCGTCTCTTTCAGCTGATTCTTTTATCAACGCCTCAAATTCTTGCGGTGACTTAGTTGGTGCGAGGTTAAACTTCAAGACCTGGGCCCCGAAACTTTCGTTTGCAGCTTGCCCGCCTTTGGCGAATGCCATTCCTGAGTCTGACGATTGGAGAAGCTTCCAACCATCCGTGTTTGGAGCTCTGACATTGATATAACTACCCGCAAACAGTTGGTCCGGTCTCACGGATACGAATCCTTGCGACTGCGTAGTGCCGGCACAGCCTTGCAGCCCAATGATAAAAATACTGGTGATGAAGAGTGGTTTTCGATTCATGGTAGATACCAAGTAGTGAATTGGACCGCACGCGATGATATTCCAATGTTGCTGCGTACGCGGTCATTACGGCTTCCGCTGCTGGGTTTGTCAACAAAACAGCAACCCTATCAACAGGCTGGTTCTGTCCCCAGCTTGAAGACATTGTCCGGCCCCACTATCCACCCTCAACCGCCCTGCGCAGCGCAGCCCGCGCGAGCAAGCGCGTGGAATCAAGTGTCGGGAGAGGCGAATTGCCGTCATGGATGATCAAGGGAATCTCCGTGCAGCCGAGCACGACGGCGTCGCATCCGCGATGCTTGAAGCGATGAATGACCTGCCGGAAATAATCCGTGGTTTCCGCCTTGAACACGCCGTGGACCAGTTCGTCCATGATCAGGCGGCCCATTTCATCGCGTTCGGCATCGTCCGGCCGGACGCATTCCAGTCCCTGCGCCTGCAATTGCTCCGGATAGACGTCGCTCGCGACCAGCCATTTTGTGCCCGTGATGCCCACGCGGCGATAGCCCCTTGAGGCGGCCTCCGAGGCAACCACCTGAGCGATATGAATCCAGGGCAACGGCGAGACCGCCGCAACCCGTGCAAACACCTGATGAATCGTATTGTCAGGGCAAATCAGGAAGTCCGCACCGCAGGCGGCGAGTTTCCTTGCCGACGCCAGCATCAGGTCTGCGACGCCGCCGAGATCGCCCGCATCGAGACAGGCGACGTAATCGGAAAACGATGCGGAGTGCAAGGAAACCTCGGGATGCCTGTACGGCCCCAGCAGAGCCGGTCCCTCGGCACAAAGGGTTCGATAACAAAGCGCGGCCCCTTCGGCAGAACAGGCGACGATGCCAATGTGGCGTGGGGTCTTCATGGCGGTTTCCAATCGGGATGTAACGCTTGAAGCACGCGACGCGTGCCCGTTTGACTGAATGATCAGGCTGCAACCTGCCGGCTTTTCAACGCTACTGCCCCGGCGGGGGTTGCCAAAGCTCGACCTTGTTCCCTTCCGGGTCCATGACCCAGCCGAATTTTCCGTATCCGGAATCGTCGGTTTTCTCCAGGACCCGGCAGCCCTCGTCCCGAAGTGCCTGAAGCAGGGAAGCCAGGTCTTCCACCCGGTAGTTGATCATGAACGGCGCGGTGCCGGGCGCGAAATGATCGCTGTCCGCCGAGCCGATGGACCACACGGTGGTTCCCTGCGTCGGCTTTCCTTCGCTGTCCGTCCAGGTGAACGCCGCACCTCCCCACTCCTGCACGTCAATGCCGAGGTGCCGCTGATACCAGGCACGCAGGGCAACGGGGTCTTTGGCGTTGAAGAAAATCCCTCCGATTCCAGTGACTCGTTTCATGCGGACCTCCAAACAAGAACGGCGTCAATATCACAGTACTTGCGCGAATGGTCAAGACGACGGTTGCGACAACTTACAAACGCCGCTCTTCGGAACACGCCTTGATGAATGACGAGAGCCGCCGGGCCCGCGTCTCGGCCTGTTTTGCGCTGATGATCCACCATGTCGCCTTCTTCCGATAACTTGGCGGCAGCGCCTCGAAATACTTCCACGCACCGGCATTGCCTTTGAACGTCCTGATCTCGATGGCGGAAAAGGCAATCTCGCGTTTCTGTTCATAGGATGCCGTTCTCGACTTGCTTTCCTTGCGCTGCGCAAAGGCGGCTTTTCCGGCGGCTTTCATGCGGCCACGCTTCTGAAGGGCCTGTGCCCTCTCGATGTTGACGGCACTCCAGTTCGAGCCGGGTTTTCTGGGAGTGAAGCGAATCCTGTACCTGAGATCGTCCACG
>DASSRV010000275.1:0-5167 GCA_035701605.1 Gammaproteobacteria bacterium | reverse complement strand
TAACGCCCCTGGGTAGGGAGTATTGCCTATTTGTTACCTGCCCAAGAATCGGGTAATATTCTAGCTAGACTAGCTAGAATTATTGGAGGGTGCGATGGCGTGGCAGCTACAGGAAGCGAAAAACAAGCTGAGCCGGGTGGTGGCTGAGGCCCAGAAATCCGGTCCCCAGGTGATTACGGTACACGGCAAGGAAGCGGCTGTGCTGCTCTCGGCCGCCGAATATCGCAAGCTTGCGCGTAAGCAGGGCTCCCTGATCCAGTTCTTCCGCAAGTCGCCTTTGCACGGGATCGAACTGGACCTGAGGCGGCCACGGGATACCGGGCGGAAAATCGAGTTGTGAGTTATCTGCTGGATACCTGTTTCCTGTCCGAGTTGCTCAAACCACAACCGGATGCCGGGGTGGTGGAATGGGTAAGTGGGGTTGAGGAAGAGCGCCTGTTTGTCAGCGTGTTGTCACTGGGCGAGATACAGAAAGGAATCGAGAAGCTGAAAAACGGCAGGCGCCGGCGCAGGATACAAACCTGGCTTGATCAGGATCTTAACAGCCGCTTTCACAACCGCATTCTTCCGCTTGATCTGCAAACCGCCCTTGGCTGGGGCGAGATTTGCGGCATGAGCGAAAAAAATGGACATCCTTTGCCAGTTATAGATAGCTTGTTGGCTGCCGCCGCAAGGGCACGCAATCTGGTTCTGGTGACACGCAACGGAAAAGACTTTCAGGTTTATCCGGTTACTGTGTTGAATCCCTGGAACGGAGCGTAGATTGGTAGGTGTTTTCGATCATGGAAAGTAATCCCGCAGACTTGGGGTTTTTATGACAAAACGGCAAACCGGGAAAAGTACAGGCAAACGCACCTCGCGGACAAAATCACCGGTAGGAAGATCAAATGTGGTTTCGATGGCGGACATGCGGCCGCTGCCGTCGAAGGTGCGGGAAGCACAGTCCGACGCCCAGGAACTGGTTTGCCAGGCGTGGGAAACGCCGAATCGAAAGAAGCGCAGCGATATGGCGAGCGAGGCGCTAAAGCTGTGGCCAGATTGCGCGGATGCCTGGAGTCTTCTGGCACAGGAAGCGCGCACCCCCGAGGAGGCGTTGGAAACGTATCAAAAAGCAGTCGCAGCCGGCGAACGGGCATTGGGCGCACAGGCGTTCAAGGATGACGTGGGGTTCTTTTGGGGATTGCTTGAAACCCGGCCGTACATGCGCGCCCGTGCGAGTCTTGCACAAGCCCTGGAAGACCTGGACCGTTACGAAGAAGCGATTGCACATTATCGGGAATTGCTGAAACTGAATCCCGGCGACAATCAGGGCATTCGCTATCTGTTGCTGCACGCGTTGATTGCTTCAGACAGGAATGACGAAGCCTGGACATTCGTGAACGAATCGCCGACGGAAATCATGGCGATGTGGCTGTACCCGAAAGCATTGTTGGCGTTTCGCCGTGATGGGCGCTCTTCTGAAACCGATCGGTTGCTGCGGGAAGCCATCGGGCGCAACCGGTTTGTGCCGGATTATCTGTTAGGCAGAAAACGCACATCGCGCACGCTGCCGGATTATGTTGGAATCGGGGACGAAGATGAAGCTGCGGTATTTGTTTCTGAGTACGCCCTTGTCTGGCACAAGACGCCGGGCGCGGCGGAGTGGCTTCGCATGGTTGCCCGGTAATCGTGCAGTTGTTCCTTGTGAGGTAGCGCAATTTTTTCCTTATCATCAAGCAAAGCGGCGGCAGGCATACGGCATCGGTTTCGCGGTTTGCCTGAATCAGCGTTGCTTGAACTGTGAATGCAGGCAAATCCCGCCCGATTTATTTCCAGCGCTTCCACAGGCACCTTGCACCGACCCAGCCACCGTCTCGGCAGCTTCTGGAGCCTGACCTTTCCCGAGCCCGTGCAAGGCCCCTTGGTGCTGGGCTTCGCTTGCCACTTCGGCTTGGGGCTATTCCGCGCACATTTTGAACGTTCGGGATCAGGGACTGTGACACCTGGCTGAACAGGGGGCACGGATTGATTTAGTTCACTAGTTAGGCTACTTTATGACCATGATTCGCATCAATATCCATGAGGCCAAGACCCACCTTTCGCGCTATCTGGTGCGTCTGGAGAAGGGCGAAACCATCGTGCTCTGCCGGCGCAATGTGCCGATTGCGGAGATTCACCCGCTCCCGCCTGTCCGCAAAAAACCTCGCCCGCTGGGGCTGGGCAGCGGCAAGTTTTCCGTGCCGGCAAGTTTCTTCGAGCCTTTGCCCGCAGAGGTGCTGGATGCGTTTGAAGGCGCGGACAGTTGAAGCTACTGCTGGATACTTGCGCCTTCCTGTGGGTTATCGAGGGCGGGCCGGCATTGTCCGCCGCGGCGCGTACCGCCATACGGGATACGGGTAACGAGGTCTTCCTGAGCGTGGCTTCCGTGTGGGAAATCGTGCAGAAAAACGTGCTTGGGAAATTGCCGCTGCCTGAATCCCCGGAGCGGTTCGTGACCCGGTACCGCGAAAGCCATGGCATTGCCCCGCTGCCGCTGGAGGAGTCAGCCGTTTTTCATTTGCGACGGCTGCCCGCATTGCATCGTGATCCATTCGACCGGATGCTGATCTGCCAGGCGCTGGCTCACGGCCTGTCCATCGTCACGCCCGATACCCTGATTACTCAGTATGCCGTGCCGACGCTCTGGTGATGTGCCCGTAATCTGCCGAACACCGGCAAAACCCTGAACCGTCGTCTATAGTTGAGTCATGCTTCCGTCATGATACGGATGTTCGTGACTATGGATATCCAGGCCGAACTGCCCCTTCCATTCCCGGAATTCTCCGGGGACTTGCCGCTGCTCCCGGCGCGCATGGTCAATGAGTACCAGTACTGTCCGCGGTTGGCCTATCTGGAATGGGTGCAGGGCGAGTGGGCGGATTCCGCCGATACGGTGGAGGGCTGCGCTCGCAGCGAAGCTTCGCCGGAGCTGTTGAAAAATCACGTGCAACGAGGGTTGGCTGCCACACCCGCCTCGACGCCGCGTTAGCGGGTATAATTTCTTTCATGCAGGAACAACGCTCCATGCCTTCGAAAACAGATGCAAATTCCGCGCACGCTTATGTGCAGCTGTGGCGTGCGCGTGCGGAGTTGCTGGAATCCGAGCGCCTGCACGATTTGCGGGCGCTGAGCGAGCTTGATGCGGCGCGGCGATTCACTCTTTTGCAGCACTACCCCCCGGCCGCTTCCAAGCCCACCAGCGGTCTTGTTGAACAGCAGCGTATGTTGCGCCGCTTGTACCAGGCGCCGGGCTGATATGACATTCGGTCCGGTGCTGGATGCAGCGTTGGTCGCGCAAGAGGCCTGCGAGTCCGCCGGTCTTCGCGGTTGCGTCATCGGTGGCATTGCGCTGCAACGCTGGGGAGAACCGCGTTATACCGCCGATGTGGATTTATCGGTTCTGGTCGAAACGGGGCACGAAGCTGCGGTCACGCAAGCACTGCTTGCACGCCTTGAGCCACGGATCGGTGATGCAGCAGGCTTCGCAAGCCGTACTCGTGTGGTTCTGGCGCGGTCCTCAACGGGCGTCGGAATTGATATTGTGCTGGCGGGTTTACCCTACGAAATGCGGGTAGTGGAGCGTTCCAGCCACTGGGATTTGGGTAGTGCGCGCCTGCGGACCTGTTCAGCCGAAGATCTGCTGGTGATGAAAACCTTTGCGGGAAGGGACAAGGATTGGGCCGACATTACTGGCATTCTGGAACGGCAGGGACACCGGCTTGATCTGAACCTTGTGCGCCAGGAACTGCAACCCCTGCTTGCCGCCAAGGAAGAACCTGATCTTGCACACGAGCTCGAACGGCGTATTGCACGACACGTCACCGGGTAAGGCGTGCGGGTACAGACGCAAACTCCCGTCATTATCCTTTGGATGGAGACTCTGGCGTAATCAGGATAATTCAGCCAAGGAGCAAAGGTAGGCAGTATATGGGGCAGATCCAGGCCGAATTGCCTTTACCATTTCCGGAATTTTCCGGCGACCTGCCACTCTTGCCGGCCCGCATGGTCAATGAGTACCAGTACTGTCCGCGGCTCGCCTATCTGGAATGGGTGCAGGGCGAGTGGGCAGATTCATCGGATACAGTTGAAGGCCGCTTTCGTCATCGGCGGGTGGACAAGCCTGCGGGCGATTTGCCACCGCCCGGCGAGATGGAAGAAGGCGAGAAACTGCATGCCCGTTCCATCACGCTGTCATCCAACCGGCTTGGCCTCATCGCCAAAATGGATTTGATCGAATCTGACGAAGATCGTGTTGTTCCGGTGGACTACAAGCGCGGCAAGCGGCCGCACGTGCCACGCGGCGCCTATGATCCTGAGCGGGTGCAGCTCTGCGTGCAGGGTCTGATCCTGGAAGAACACGGTTACACCTGCACGGAAGGCGCGCTGTATTTCGTGGAATCAAAAGAACGGGTCCGCGTGGTGTTCGATGAGGAACTCCGCGCGCAGACGCTTTCCGCCGTCAATGGCATGCGCCTGATCGCGGCGGGCGGCCAGACACCGCCACCGCTGGAAGACAGCCCCAAATGTCCGCGTTGTTCCCTGGTGGGAATCTGCCTGCCGGATGAAGTTAATTATCTGCGTCGGGGCGGCATTGAACCGCGCCCGTTGGCGGTGGCGCAAACGGAAGCTCTGCCGGCCTACGTGCAGGCGAATCAGGCCAAGGTCTCGAAGAAGGGCGAGCTGCTGGAAATATCGGTTGAAGACAAGGCCGTCAGCCACGTGCGGCTGGTGGAATTGTCGCAATTGGTGTTGATGGGCAGTGTCTATGTCACCACGCCCACGCTTCACGAGCTCATGCGTCGGCAGATTCCGATCTCCTGGCATTCCTATGGGGGCTGGTTTCTCGGGCACACCATCGGAACCGGCCACAAGAACGTCGAACTCCGGACCGCACAATACCGCGGCAGTTTTGACGAACAGGTCTGCCTGCATCTTTCCAGGACGCTGGTCAGGGCAAAGATACTGAATTGCCGCACCTTGTTGCGCCGTAACTGGCGTGAAACGGAAGCGCCGGCAGATTGCTTGTTGTCCTTGAAACGGTTTGCCGCCCAGACCGCACGTGTTGTGAATTTGCCGGAACTGCTTGGTGTTGAAGGGGCCGCTGCCGCCGCCTATTTCAGCTGCTTTGTGGGGATGCTGAAGCGCGACA
>DASSRV010000274.1:0-16898 GCA_035701605.1 Gammaproteobacteria bacterium | reverse complement strand
CCATCCTGGCGGTCGGCAGATTTTTGCTCCTGCAAAATCTGCACTTCCCACATCCCTGTGGGTCGCGCACGGAATGACGAGAGCGCGCGACGGAGCCGTGCTTGATCGGGAACTGGATTCCGGCGGTTGCCGGAAACAGCAGATCAAGCCCTGCTTTTTCCGACAGGCCTGCGAAAGCCACGCTATCGGGCTGAAAATCAAGCGATTTACCACTGGCGAAAATGCGGTTCCCGGGGATGAAACGGATGCATCCTGTTGGAAGTCACCGCAGGCCGATGCCGACTCCGTGAACACCAGCCGCGTGCCCATCGGTGTTGGAGTATCATACCCGGCGCGGTATTAAATCAAGATCGGATGACAAAAGGGGCGCGAGACCGGCAACGGCTCGAGGGAGGTGAATCATGGCAGGGAAAAGGCGAGCGAAGACCAATGTCAGCGCGCGGGATTACCGCACCGTGGGATTGTGGCGGGAAGCATTGCGTGACTTCATCCATTTCAGCAACAAGGACATGAAGCGGCAGGGCATCACCCTGTTGCAGTATCAGGTGTTGCTCGAGATCGTCTCCTGCCTGGAAACGGAAGAGGAGATGACGGTCGGTACCTTGTCCAGCCACCTGCACATGCGGCATAACAGCGTGGTGGTATTGATCAACCAGTTGGCGCGCAAGGGCCATGTGCGACGCGTACCGTCGCCGAGCGACCGGCGCAGCATGCTGTTGCAACTGACCGCCAAGGGCAAGCGCACGCTGGACAAACTGGTACAAGGACATGGCAGGGTGATCGACGCATTCCTGCCCCGTCTTCGCAAGGCACTCGCCAGTCCCGGAAACTGAATGACCGCAGTCCGTCGTCCGCGATGAAGCGGACGACATGCGCCGGAAGACGCATCCGGCGCCGGATCAACCTGAGCGCAAGGTGATGTCGTTGGTCTCTTCCGCCGGCACGGGTTTCAGCGGGGGCGGGGCCAGGAATTCGTCTGCCAGCGACCAGTACACCGGATGCCGGCAAAGCAGTTTCGAGGCGCCCAGCGCGATGAACGCCGTGGCCATGATCGGGAACACCATGGCGTGATCGTTGACCATCTCCATCATGATGACTGATGCGGTCAGCGGCGTCTGCACCACGCCGGTGAAATAACCTGCCATCCCCAGGATCACTACCGCAGAAGCGGGCGCATACGGCATCAGTTGTGCCAGATCGTTGCCCAGTCCGGCGCCGGCTGAAAGCGAAGGCGAGAAGATTCCGCCCGGAATCCCGCTCAGGTACGACGTCAGGGTGGCGAGAATCTTGTACAACGGGAACAGATAGCTGGTAGTGCCGTTACCTTCGAGTACCATGCGTGCCTGCTCGTACCCGGTGCCGTACGAAGCGCCGTCGGACAGCAAGCCCAGCAATGCGACGGCCAGTCCGCAACCCGCGGCGACCAGGAAGGTGTGACGCTGATAGAGATCACGCAGCCGCCGGATGGAACTCACCAGCAGGGAACTGAAACCGCCGCCCAACAATCCGCCGACGATCCCGCAGATCGGTATCGCGATCCACGACTGGACATGATGGAAACTGGCGCCGGTCTCGCCGAAGTAGGTGTAATTGCCGAGTACCGCCAGCGCGATCACGCCCGCGATCAGCACTGCGACCAGCAACATGCCGGTGGCTTTCTCTTCATAGAAGCGTGCCATTTCCTCGATGGCGAAGATGATGCCGGCGATCGGCGTATTGAAAGCGGCCGCGATGCCGGCCGCGCCACCCGCCATGATCAGGCCGTGGCGGATGTAATGCTGCGGGAAACGGGTGAAACGGCCGGAGGAGAACATCAGCGACGCGCCGATGTGGACCGTCGGTCCCTCGCGGCCGATGGAGGCGCCGCTGATGAGCCCGACCAGGGTTACCAGGATCTTGCCCACCGCGATGCGCAGCGACAACAGCTTGTGGCGCAGGCCGTCGTTGTCAGTGCGCAATGCGGCGATCGCCTGTGGGATGCCGCTGCCCTGACTGCCGGGGAAGACGTAGCGCGTGAGCAACGCGGCGCAGCCGAGACCGACGGGACCGGCGATCAGCGTCCACCATCTGGAATGGGCGATGAGCACGTCGTGATAACCCATCGCCCAGTAGCTGACGCGGGTGAATATCGCGGCGATGCCGCCTACAGCAAGCGCACCGCACCAGAAGATCAGGCGGGTCTTCCAGTCGCGGACAGAGAGATAACCCAATAGTTGACGGCGCATGCCTGGCGGAACTGGCAGTTATGGAAGACGTTACTCTATACCAACTTGCGCAGCAGGGTCCGGATATCTGCCGCCGAATCGGGCTTTTTTGCCGGGATTTACCTCATCTGATACCATTCGACTGCTCCGCATCGGAAGCCGGCACCGGCATCCGCATGCCGGAATCCGGCACTCCGGTGCAGACCGTCACGTGCTCTCTCGTAATATCGCCTGCCGTCGCGGCGGGATTTGATTTCAGGCCATGTATCCGATCGCCGTCTGGCTTACGCCCTGGGAGTTTTCGCCGACCGTGTTGACGGCCTGCGTGCTGGCGTGCGGCTTTTATATGGCAGGGATGAGCGCGCGCCGCCGCGCCGGCTCACCGGCTGGTTTCTGGCGCAGCAGCGTGTATTTCACCGGTGTGATCCTGATCTATGCGGTGCTGCAGACCCATTTCGATTATCTCGCGCAGCACATGTTCTGGATCCACCGGCTCCAGCATCTGATACTGCATCATCTCGCCCCGTTCCTGATCATGCTGGCGGTGCCGCACGCGGTGATCGCGAACGGCATCCCGTTGGCGGTCCGCCGCAACTGGCTGTATCCGCTGTGGCGCAACCGGGCTGTGCAAGGCATCTATGGATTGATACAGCAGCCGCTGCTGGCAACGTCGGCCTTCGTCGGACTGATCTTCTTCTGGTTGACGCCGACCCTGCATTTCAAGGCCATGCTGGATGTCAGGCTCTATGACACGATGAACTGGAGCATGGCACTGGACGGTCTGTTGTTCTGGTGGTTGATACTCGACCCCCGCTCAAAACAGGCGGGCGCACGCACCGGCTTCGGTTCCCGCCTGCTGTTGCTGTGGGCGATCATGGTCCCGCAGTTGATGCTGGGAGCGTATATCGGCCTCAGCCGTACCGATCTCTATACCGTGTACGCGATCTGCGGCCGCATCTGGCCGGTCAGTCCGATCACCGATCAGCACATCGGCGGACTGATCACCTGGATACCGGCCTGCATGATGAGCGTGGCGGCGGCACTGGTGGTGTTCAGTCGCTGGGTACGCAACAGTCGCAGCGTCAAGGCGCCACGCACGGCGGCGATACCTGCTCCACTCACTTCCACCTGATCCCGAGGAGAATCCCATGCGCAAGTTGTTGATCGCGGTGGCACTGATGTCGATCACTGCGCCGTTGTATGCCGCCAATCTGGCCGTCTCGAATGCCTGGGTGCGCCTGCTGCCCGGCGATCTGCCGCTGGCCGGGTACGCTCATGTCGTGAACGACAGCGCGCACGAGGTCACGCTGGTCTCGGTCAGCAGTCCCGATTTCGCCACGGTGCAGTTTCATCAGAGCGTGGACCACGCCGGCATGGAAGAGATGGTGCAACTGGAGCAGATCCGCATCGCCGCCGGCAAGACCCTGGATTTCGCGCCCGGGGGGTATCATCTGATGCTGATGGATCGCAAACATCCGCTTGCAGCCGGTCAGCATGTCGCGTTGACCCTGCATTTCGCCGACGGGAGCAGGCAGACCGTCCAGTTCGTGGTGAGAGGAGCGACCGGAAAATGAAACACATCGGATGGTTGTTGCTGAGCGTCATGCTGCTGTCCGGATGCGGACAACAGTCCCCGCAAAAGCCCTGGGGGCTGCTCGATCTCACCGGTCACCTGCCGGATCTGAAATTCAACCTGACCCGTGACGACGGCCAGCCGGTGGATCAGAGATCCTTTGTCGGCAAGGTCACGCTGTTGTATTTCGGCTATACCCATTGTCCGGACGCCTGTCCGACCACGCTCGCCGAGCTGGGTGTCGCGATCCGGCAGCTCGGACCGGAGGCCGATCAGGTACAGGCGCTGTTCGTCTCGGTGGACCCGGCGCGGGATACGCCGACGGTCCTGAAAGAGTATGTCCATGCATTCGGTCCCTGGTTCGTCGGATTGACGGGCAGCCAGGACCAACTGCAGGCGCTGACCAAACGCTACCGGGTCGCCTACCGGCTCGACAAGCCGGACGCCCAGGGCAATTACACCGTGTATCACAGCAGCGCGGTCTTCATCTTCGACAAGCACGGCCGGGCCAGGCTGCTGACTGGAATGAGCGACAAACCGGCCGTGATCGCGACGGATCTGAAACGCCTGCTGCAGGAATGACCCGCCCGTTCCGGCCCGGATGACGGCGGGCGGTGGTCGGCATGAGGAACAACAGACGGGACCCACGGCTTGTCCCGCATGGCGCAGCATCTCGCGAACGCCCGGTCACCGCAGCCGGTGCTGGTCGAGTTCGCTGCTATGCAGTCCCCGCACTCATCGAGAACGGTTCCGGTTTGTGCAGGAAATAGCCCTGGCCGAAACTGACGCCGAGCTTCTGCAATTCATGCCTGGTGTGCTCGTTCTCCACGCATTCCGCGATACATTCGATGCCGCGCAACTGCGCCAGTTCCGCGAGTGAGCGGATGATGAGCGGGTTGACGGGGTCCGTCGTATAGTTTTGCACGAAGCTGCCGTCAATCTTGACGTAATGCACCGGAATGGATTGCAGATAGCTGAAGCTGGCGACCCCGGTGCCGAAATCATCCAGCGCGAAGCGGAACCCCTGGCGACTGAGGGCGTGCATGGTCTCGACCGCGCGTGTCAGGTTCTCGAACGCGACATTCTCGGTGACCTCGAAGCACACCTGCTGCGGCTTGATGCCGTGGCGCGCGATCTGTTCCCGCAAGGTGTCCTGGAAATCCGGGCTGTCAATGGTGCGCGGCGTCAGGTTGATGCTGAGTCGGGTAGCGGAGAATTGCGGGTTGCCCAGCAATTTGAAACTCTGTTCCATCACCCAGTTGTCAATCATCGCGGACAGGCCATAACGTGCCGCCACCGGCAGGAAAGCGCCGGGCGAAATCACGTTTCCGTCCTCCATCAGCCGCAGCAGCACTTCGTAAAACTCGCCGTCCGCCGTCGCGCCGTCCAGACGCTGGATGCGTTGCCCGAACAGGCGGAAACGGCCCTCGTTCATGGCGGTTTGCAGTTGCGAGATGCGCGCGAGGTCGGTGTGGTGTTGCAGCATGGCATCGTTGCTGCGATATACGTGGATGGTGTTGCGTCCGGCTTCCTTGGCGAGATAGCAGGCGATGTCGGCGCGGCTCAACACTTCCGATGCGCGCTCGCCGGGCGCGAAAAATGCCACGCCGATGCTGACCCCGACCGTGAACGTGAGCTGGTGCTCGCGGAACTGGTAATCGAGCACCGCGCGCCGCAATTGTTCGGCGAGTTGCAGGGTGCGGGCCTCGTCGGCATCCATGAGCAGCACGCCGAATTCGTCGCCACCGAGTCGCGCGATCACGTCGGGGTGATGCACCATGCCGCGCAACTGGCGCGTCAGTTCCACCAGCAGCCGGTCGCCGATTTCGTGTCCGCGCGTGTCGTTGATGAGCTTGAACTGGTCGAGGTCCAGGTACAGCAGCGCATAGCGCGCGTCGCGGTTTTCCGGCGCATCCGTCAGTTCGCGCAGCTTGTGGTCGAAGGCGGCGCGGTTGCGCAGGCCGGTCAGGCTGTCATGCGTGGCTTCCTTGAGCAGCCGCTCGCGCAACTGCTCGGCTTCGGAAATGTCGCGGAACACCACCACGCCGCCCAGCACCTTGCCCTGCGAGGAATTTACCAGCGAAATCGCGCCCTCGACCGGCCGCATGCGGCCGTTGCGGTCCCGCAGCAGACGGCGTGACAGGAGCTCCGGGCCGGTGCCGCGACGCAGGCAGTGGCGCACGGTGTTTTCGGGTTCGCCTTCCGTGTGCGGCTCGCCGGAAAACGACAGCGGGAAAATCTCCTCGATGGAGCGGCCGCGCGCCTCCTCGACCCGCCAGTTGGTGAGTCGCTCCGCGATGCTGTTCATGAAGTGCACGCGGCCATCGGCGCGGGTCGAAATCACGCCTTCACCCAGCGCCTGCAGGGTCACCAGCGCGCGTTCCTGTTCGGCATCGAGCGCGGCCGTGGCGCGGCTGCGTTCGGCGAAGGCGGCGGCAACCATGTAACCGGTGAACGCGGTAGCGCCGATGAAGGCCACGCGCACGGTCTCGTTGAAATAATTGCCGTCCACACCGCGGTTGAACACCAGCACCATGAGCGCGAGCAGGAACGCGGTGCTGCTGGCGCCGGCGCTGCCGAAGCGCGCGGCGGCCAGCACCATGAGCGGCAGCAGCAGGAAGAACAGGCTTTTCTCATCCAGCCGCGGCAACCACAGGATCAGGCAGGCGCTGACAATCAGTATCAGTGAAAGCGTCAGCCAGTAGGCGCTGTCGCGCAGCGAAGCGAACGGCCAGCGTCGCCATTGTGCGATCAAGGGCGTCACGATCAGGATGCCCATGGTGTCGCCCAGCGCCCAGGTGAATGCGGCGTTGAGCAGGCGATCCGGCGGAATCGCCTGGTTGTACCAAAGCCCCATGGCGCCGAGCGTGCCGCCGATCGCGGGTACGACGATGGCCGCCAGCATGAACAGCAAGGGGTCGCGCGTATGCTGGAAACGCGGCTCCAGGTGAAAGCGCTTGAGCAGGGCGGTGCACAGCAGCGCCTCGATGAGCTGGATCAGTCCGCCCGAGAGTCCGAGCAGGCTGCTCTGACCGAGATAGCGCGCACTCAGGAATTCACCGAGCAGGATCACCGGCCACCAGCGCAGACCGAACAGCCAGATCAGCGCCACGGCCATGCCGGCGGACGGCCACAGCGGGGTGATGCCGCCGTAATCCACGCGCAGCAGCAGACCCAGCCGGTTGGCGAGGTAATAGGCCACGGTGAGCAATGCCACCAGCCCGAGATAGCGCAGGGCAGCCAGGATGCGCATGCCGGATTCCTTATAGAATGGGGAACGTGGCTTGCGGGCAAAGCTTAGCACGGGCGCGCCGCGCCGCTGCCGGGCCTGACACCCGGCCAGTCGTCAACAAGGGGGAACCATGATCCGGAACATTCGACTCGCGCTGCTGGCACTGGGCGCGGCCTTGCTGCTCGCCGCCTGCGCCGGCGTGCCATTGTCCACGATGTGAAAGCTGCACGGTTTCGGCCCCGCGGATTTCGCCGCGCTGGATGCGACATATCTTCGCACCGCGGTTCGCTTGCCCGAGGGTATTGATCTCGAGGACGACGTGACCACGCTGAAGCTGGATCTCACCCGAAATGACGGTCAGGAGGAGCACCGCGTGCTGCCGCTCCGACGCATCGCGGAAGGCCGTCAAGTGGACCCGGGGCTGGAGGATGCGGGTGAGGGCCGGCACTGGCTGTTGTTTGTTCCGAGCGAACAGGGCATCAAGGTTTTCCGGGAGTTACAGCAGAACTTGCGAGGCCATCACGATGTCTACAAGGAAGTCAATGTGCATGTGACACTGGAGCTCAGCGATGCCGCCATGAATAGAATCTCGAAAATATCGAAGCTCCCCTTTTCCATCTGGCAGCGGTTGAATCCACAGGAGGGTTTCATTGAACTGTACACTGGAAAAATGGACATAACCCTGAACAAGAACGACACATGAAACCGTACTACCGCACCCTGTCGAGCGTGTGCGCCGTCCTTGCCGTCGGCTGCGTGCTGCTCGCCGGCTGCGGCCGACACACAGCAGAGGTTGATACCGTGGCCTATCAGCAGGAACTCGACACCTGGCGTGCGACACGCCTCAAGAACCTGACCGGACCGGACGGCTGGACCACGCTGGTGGGGCTGTACTGGCTCAAGCCCGGCGATAACCGGTTCGGGCGCGACGCGGACAACAGTATGGTTGCGGATTACCCGGCACTGCCGGCGCATGTCGGCAACTTCAGCCTGCATGCCGGCAGGATCACGTTCCATGCCGCGCCGCATGCCGGTGTCACGCACGACGGCAAACCGGTGACCACGCTGGCGTTGACCAGCGATGCCGCGGGCGATCCCACGCTACTGAATATCGGCAGCGTGAGTTTCTTCGCCATCGAGCGCGTGGGGCACGTGGGCATCCGCGTCAAGGACAGTGCCGCGGATGCGCGCGTGCACTTCAGGGGTTTGCAGTACTTTGATGCCGATCCGCATTGGCGGCTGGACGCGCGTTTCGAGCCTTACCGACCGATGAAGAAGATTCCCATCATCAACGTGCTCGGCATGGAAGAGAACATGGATTCGCCCGGCGCGCTGGTGTTCGAGGTCGCGGGTCACAGCTACCGGCTGGATACGGTGCTGGAGCAGGGCGAGACCGATTATTTCATCATGTTCGCGGACCGCAGCAACGGCAGCCAGACCTACGGCGCGGGCCGTTTCCTGTACGTGCACCCGCCGGTGGACGGCCATACCGTGCTGGATTTCAACAAGGCCTACAACCCGCCGTGCGCGTTCAGCCGTTTCGCCACCTGCCCGCTGCCGCCGCCGCAGAACCGCTTGCCGATCGTGGTCAACGCGGGCGAACTCCGTTACGACGGCGCGGGTCACTGAGCGCGTCCGCCTGCGAGGATTGCGAGTACACTGTCAGGCCCCGTTTCTCCACGCAGAAGGAGTTTGGCCATGCGTTTCCCACTGATACTTGCCGCGGCGGCACTGGTGATGCCGACCGCGACGCTGGCGGTGTCGGCGCACACCGCCAAGGTTCCGGCCTATGTCACGGCCGCCATCGCCGATCCGGCACGCGCCGCGGATCGCGAGAACGATGCGCGCCGCAAGATCGCCGCGGTCATGACTTTCGCCGAAGTCAAACCGGGTCAGAATGTGCTGGAACTGGTGCCCGGCAGCGGTTACTGGACACGCGTGTTCAGCGGCATCGTCGGATCCAAAGGTCATGTGTACACGGTGTGGCCCGCCCAGATGGAGAAATACGCGACCAAGAGTCTTGCCAAATGGCAGGCGCTGGTGAAGACGCCGCACTACGCCAACGTCATGCTGTTGCAGCAGCAGGCCGCCGCGCTCAGTGCACCGGCGCCGGTGGACCTGGTGTTCACCTGCCAGAATTACCACGACTACCTGGACCCGTTCATGGGGCCGGTGGACATGGTGAAGTTCAATCGCGAGGTGTTTGCCGCGCTCAAGCCCGGCGGCCTGTTCGTGATCATTGATCACGTCGCGCCGGCCGGCTCCGGCGCCGGCGACACCAACACCCTGCACCGCATTGATCCGGCGCTGGTGAAGCAGCAGGTCGAGGCGGCCGGTTTCGTGTTCGATGGCGCGAGCGACGCGCTGCGCAACCCGGCGGATCCGCACACCGTGTCGGTGTTCGACAAGTCCATTCGCGGCAAGACCGATCAGTTCATCTACCGGTTCCGCAAGCCGAAACACTGACACTCGATCGCACTGCAATCTGAAAGCGCCGCGGGAGTCCGCGGCGCTTTCGTCATGGAGCGGTAATGACAGACTTCATGCACATCGGCGTATGGCACGCGATCGCGGGCGGCGCGTTGATGGCCATCAGCATTGCCGCGCCGCCGGGGCCGGTGACCACCATCATGGCGAACGCCTCGATGCGCGGGCGCGTCAGGGAATCGCTGGTCACCGCCTGCGGCGCCATCAGTGGCGATGTCATGTGGCTTGCGCTCGCGATCCTCGGCACCGTGACATTCCTGAATCACCGACCGCATCTGGTAGGCGCAATCGGACTGGCCGGCGCGCTGCTGCTGTTGTGGATGGCGTGGAGCACCTGGCGCAGCGCCCGTACCGGCCTGCATGCCGAGGCCGTGACCGGTTCCTGGAAAATCGGTTTCTTCACCGTGCTGACCAGCCCGTTCTCGATCGCCTGGTGGCTCGCGAACGGCACGCTGCTTTACAGCGTGTGGGGCTGGCCCGGCATCGCGGCGTTTTTCATCACGGGCTCGCTGTACGCGGTCGCCTACAGCTACGCGTTTCGCTGGGTCGGACGCCGTGCAGTGTCCGCCATCCTGTGGGTGGCCTATGCCAGCGTCGCGGTGCTGGCCGGTTTCGGCCTGTACGTCGCCTGGGCCAGCCTGCGGTTGTTGCAAACCTGACTCGAATGCCGGAGCATGCGGTGGGCCGGCATGATGGGGTAAAAAAGGATGGAAATTGCTGTGCCACCCGGCTATTCCAGGCTGGTCGCGCTGGACAGCCGGCAACATCGCAAGCAGAAGCTCGTACCGCAACGGCAGCGTTTTGCCGCGCGGCTGACCAGCGTGCCCCTGATGGCGGCGGAATTCGTTCAGGCCGCGCGACATTACCCGATTGTGTTCGCGGCAGATACCAAAGACAGCACGCAATTCGTGCCGCTGGCGGTTACCGGGCTGGAGCAGGACATCAACCTGTTCATGGAACCGGGCGGGGTCTGGGCGGTCGGGCAGTATCTGCCCGCCCATGTCCGGTGCTGGCCGTTTTACGGCGCGCATGTCCGCGGCGGCAAGGACAGCGAAATACTGATCTGCGTGGACCCGGACGGATTGGCCGTGGACGGAGAGGAGTTGTTTGACGCGGAGGGCGCACCCGGTGCGGCATTACGCGCAGCCCAGGCGCTGATCCGGGATCTGGAAGCGGCCCGTGGCGTGACGGTGCAGTTGTGCCATGAATTGCGCCGACTCGATCTCCTGGCGCCATTCGAGGCCCATGCCTTGCCGAAGCAGGGCCGTGAGTGGCGCGTACACGGCATGTTCCGGGTGGATGAAAACCGGCTCAATGCACTGGATGCGGAAGCCGTTCAAAGATTGATGCGGGACGGCATGCTGTCGCGGATTTATGCGCACTTGATGTCGCTCGACAACTTCAAATTTCTCATGGACAGGGCCGTGGCACGCAGGCCCGTCTCATCCAACATGGAGCATTGATATGGGTGTGGAACTGAAACTGACCGATGCTGAACTGCCGGTTTCCCCGGTATTCGTGGATTTTCTTGCGCACATCGTCGAACAGCGCGAGTTCGTCAACTCCAACTGGCACGACCAGTTGAGCGAGGAATTGAGCAACGAACACGTGCAGGTGATGAAGAAAGCGCAGGAGAACGCACAACGCATCATGGCGTCCGAAGCCGGGCAGCGGTATGTCGCGCGCGCCTACCAGTTGCTCGTGGCGTTGCTCACCGGCGACATGAATCAGATACGTGATATCCAGTTCCGCTTTCATTTCGTCAACATCATCGGCGTGCCGCGCAACGGCGGTTCCTACCTGACCATGGAGGCCTACCGCGCACTCGGCTACGACGTGAACAAGGTGCCGAATGTCATCGCGCACGACGGCTTTCCCGAAGCCAGCCCGTTCCGTTTCCAGAAAGGCGTGAACAGTTGGGTGGCGAGCCTGCAAACCATGGCTGAGTTCCTGACCATGGTGGAAATCTATTTCGGCAAGAACAAGCCGCACTACGGCAAGATCGTGGTACCGAAGAAACTGCTCAAGGGCAGTTACGCGGGCGGTTTTTTCCATCAGATCCTCGGCGAATCGGTGGAACATATCCTCACCGTGCGGCATCCGGTCACCTCCGCGATCTCCGCCTACGAAAAATCCGGCGGCCTGCCCGAGGACGGGAAATTCAAGGTGCGCGGCAACATCGAGGAATGGGTGCGTCGCGACCTCGGCTACACCACCGGGCTCAGCAACGAAGAAATCCTGCAGATGCCCTATTTCGACGCCTATCTCTATTACTGGGAACAGTATCACTACTATGTCGCCACCACGGGGCTGTCCGCCAACCGCAACATCAACATTGCGGCCTACGGCAGCGAGCGCATGGAAGCGGTATCGCGCAGTTTCCAGAACCGGTTCGAGAGTGGCCTGCAACCCTCCGAATTCAAGGTCTTCGACAAGCGCGAACGGCATCCGGACTGGGTAAAACAGGCCGAGCCGGTGGTGAAGCGGGTCGCAGAAGTCTGGGAGCGCGCCGGCCTGAAATTTCCGTATCAGGAAGTCATGGAAATCTGGTAGCGCAGCGTCGGCACCTAGAACCGGAACGCGAGCAGGTACATCAGAAAGATGTTCACGATCAGCAGCAGGATGCCGGTCGGGATTTGAACCTTGATCACGCCGTTGCGATCCGGTAATTCCAGTAATGCCGCCGGCACGATGTTGAAATTCGCAGCCATCGGCGTCATCAGCGTGCCGCAGTAGCCTGACAACATGCCGATGGCCGCGACAACGGCAGGATCGCCACCGTGCAGGTGCACCAGCAGCGGCAGGCCGATGCCCGCGGTCATGACCGGAAACGCGGCGAATGCATTGCCCATGATGATGGTGAACAGCGCCATGCCGATGGCGTAAACGGCCACGACGCCAAAGGTAAAATTGACCGGGATAACCTCGTTCACGATGCCGGAGACCACGCCGCCGACACCGGCCGCGGCAAACAGCGCGCCCAGCGCCGCAAGCAACTGCGGCAACACCGCGACGGTGCCGACTGAGGTCATCAGACGGCGCCCCTCATGCAGGGCGTCATGCGTGCGCTGGTGAAACAAGCCTGCCGCGGCCAGCAGCGCGACGATAACCGACAAGCCCAGCGATACCAGGGTGACCTCACTGTGCGCCACCAGCGCAATGCCGTGGATGCGGATGCGGTCCAGTGTCAGCGTGCCGACGAAAGTCACCAGCGGGATCAGCAGCGCGGGGATGAGCAGGCGATTGCCGAAGCGTTTTGCGCTTTCGCGACGACGCGGCTCCGCAACCGAGGCCACCTCGCTGCGTTTCAGGTCCCGCAGTCCTGTCGCCAGCACCATCAGGATCACCAGGCAGCCGGTCACGAACGCGGGCAGCACCGCGCCGAACAGGAAGGTGATGCCGTAAACACCCCAGAACAGGATCTTGCGCAGCCGTTGTGTGTTGCCGCGGTCCAGCCCTTCCAGCACGGCGACGGTGCAGAAGAAGAGTCCGGCCAGGATGTAAACCGCTTCGAGCCGGATCATGTGCGGTCACCGCCGAACTGTTGCCGCAGCCGTCGGTCCAGCAACAGCAGACGCAGGCCGTGAATCACGAACACCGCCAGCGCGGTCGGGATCGCCCACAATGCGATGCTGAGTGGTTGCAACACGATGCCGTTCTGTTCCAGCACGCCTTTGATCAGCAACACCGAGCCCATGGCGAGGAAGATGTCCTCGCCGAAAAACACGCCGATGTTGTCCACACCGGCGGCGTGCGCGCGGATCAGGTAGCGTGTGGCATCCGGCAAGTCGCCGTGCCGGGTTTCGGCGGAGGCTTCCGCCATGGGTGCAACGAGCGGGCGGACCATCTGCGCTTGACCGCCCAGCGCGGTGAGCCCGATGCTGGCGGTGAGCTGACGCACCGCCAAGTACAGCAGCAATACGCGGCCGGTGGTGGCGCTGCGAATGCCGCCGATGAGTTGCTGCGCGCGTTCCTTCAGACCGGCACGTTCCAGCAGCCCGATGACCGGCAGCGTCAGCCACACCAGACCCACGTAGCGGTTTTCCGTGAACGCGCGCCCGAATTCGCTGATGATGCTGACCGGATCCAGGCCGCCCGCAAGGCCGGTGGCAATGCCTGCCACGGTCACCACCAGCAGCGGGTTCACGCGCAAGGCGAAGCCGATCACAACAATCACGACGCCAATCAGGGTGAGCATGGGGACGACTCCGTACGGGTTGCGCGTGCATGAACCGGACGCGGTTTTGAGGGACAATCGGCCTTCATTCTAAAGGCAGACTCCCCGGCATGCCCCGCAAGGTCCGGCTCAAGCCGTCCGATCGCCAATTCGATGTCAGTGACGGCGAAACCGTGCTCGTGGCGGCGCTGCGCCAGGGCATCAAGCTGCCGTACGGCTGTCGCACCGGCAGTTGCGGCACCTGTCGTGCGCACGTGCGGGCAGGCGGGTTTTCCTATCCGGATGGCGAACCGCTGGCCTTGACGGCGCTCGAGATGCGGCATGGCGAGGTGCTGCTGTGCCGCGCGGTGCCGGAGAGCGATCTCGAGATCGAGGCGCAGGAAGTCGCCGAGCTGTCCGCGCTCAAGGTGCGCACCTTCCCCTGCCGCATCGCGCGCATGACGCCGCTCGCACACGATGTCATGGCGGTGTACCTGAAACTGCCGGCGGTGTCGCGACTCGATTTCCTGCCCGGTCAGTACGTGGACGTGATGATGGCGGACGGTCACCGCCGCAGCTTTTCGCTGGCCAACCCCCCGCACGACAGCAAACTCCTGGAGCTGCACGTGCGGCACGTACCGGGCGGGCAGTTCACCACTGAAGTGTTTTCCCGGCTGCACGAGGGCGCGCTGCTGCGTTTGCAGGGCCCGCTGGGGCGGTTTTTCCTGCGCGAGGACACGGCACGCCCGGTACTGATGGTGGCGGGGGGCACCGGCTTCGCTCCGGTCAAGGCCATGCTGCGCGAAGTGTGGGAGCAGGGACCGCGCCGCGACATCCGCTTTTACTGGGGGGCACGGGCGCGCCGCGACCTGTATGCGGACGCGGCGTTGCGCGAGTGGGCCGCGCGTGAGTCCGGTTTCCGCTATGTGCCGGTGCTGTCCGAGCCGCGCCCGGAAGACGCCTGGGCCGGGCGTACCGGTTGGGTGCACGACGCGGTGCTGGCGGATCTCCCCGATCTGTCCGGCTTCGACATCTACCTCAGCGGCCCGCCGCCCATGGTCGAGGCCGCCTTGCGCGCGTTTCCGGGACGAGGCGCCAAGCCCGCACGCCTGTTCTCGGATGCCTTTGAATTTGCCCCGGAAGTCCGCGCGGCACTGGAACAGGCCGCGGCGACGCCCTGAAAGCGGCCACTGCCTTCGGGTATCATAGGCGGCCTTTTTGCCCATCCAGGCGCGCGCGCCGGCTTTTCCCGCGAGCACCGCGCCATGCAACCCGGAGAGTTTCTTGGAAGCCCTGAATCCCGTTGATTTCTATGGCGTCCGCGCCCTGCTGAGCGACGAAGAACGCATGGTGCAGGACAGCGTGGCCCGTTTCGTGGACGACAAAATCCTGCCCATCATCGGCGAGTGTTTCGAGCACGGCCGGTTTCCGAAGGAACTGGTGCCGGAGTTCGCGGCGCTGGGCCTGCTCGGCAGTTCCATTCAGGGTTACGACTGCGCGGGGCTGAACGGCGTGGCCTACGGGCTGATCTGTCAGGAACTGGAGCGCGGCGATTCCGGCATCCGCAGCTTCGTGTCGGTGCAATCGTCATTGGTGATGTACCCCATTCACCGTTACGGCTCGGAAGCACAGAAGCAGCGCTGGCTGCCGGCCATGGCGAAGGGCGAGGCCATCGGCTGTTTCGGCCTGACCGAGCCGCACGGCGGTTCCGATCCGGCCAACATGAAAACCGTCGCTCGCAAGCAGGGCGGCGACTGGGTGCTGAACGGCGCCAAGATGTGGATTACCAACGGCACCCTGGCCGACGTCGCGGTGGTCTGGGCGCAAACCGACGACGGCATCCACGGTTTTCTGGTCGAGAAGGGCATGAAGGGTTTCGATGCGCCGGAAGTGCATCACAAGATGTCCTTGCGCGCCTCGGTGACGTCCGCGCTGTATTTCGACAACGTGCACGTGCCGGAAGCCAATGTGCTGCCGGGCGTGAAGGGCCTCAAGGGTCCGCTGTCCTGCCTGACCCAGGCGCGCTACGGCATTGCCTGGGGCGCCATCGGTGCCGCGCAGGCTTGCCTTACCGAAGTGCTGAATTACAGCAAGGACCGCGTGCTGTTCGGCCGGCCGCTCAATCACAACCAGTTGGCGCAACTGCGCATGGCCGAGATGGTGCGCAAGATCACCGGCGCGCAACTGCTGGCGTTGCAACTCGGTCGCTTGAAGGATGCCGACAAGCTGCATCCCAGTCAGGTGTCGCTCGCCAAGTGGAACAATGTGCGCATGGCGCTCGACATCGCGCGCGATGCGCGTGATCTCTTGGGCGGTGCCGGCATCACCACCGAGTTCTGCCCGATCCGCCACGCACTGAACCTGGAATCGGTAATCACCTACGAAGGCACGGAAAGCGTGCACCAGTTGGTGATCGGCAAGGAAATCACCGGCGTCAACGCGTTCTGAGCCGGCTCAAGAGACCTTCCGCCGACATGTCCGTCGCACAGTACACCGTTCATGGGATGTGGAGTTCCGGGAACTGCTACAAGGTGCGCCTTGCGCTCGAGCAGTTGCAGTTGCCATACGCCTGGGCAGAGATCAACAGCGCCAATGGAGAATCCCGTACGCCGGAATTTCTCGCGAAGAACGCCAATGGCAAAGTACCGTTGCTGGAAACCGCCGATGGGAAGTTCCTGCCCGAATCCAACGCCATCCTGGTCTATCTGGCGGAAGGCAGCAGCCTGTATCCAGCCGACCGCTGGCAGCGTGCACAAGCCCTGCAATGGATGTTCTTCGAACAGTACAGCCACGAGCCGTATGTTGCCGTGGCCCGGTTCATCATGAAATACCTGCCATCCGACCATCCGCGGCGCGGCGATTTGCCCCAACTGCGGGCGCGCGGGGATCAGGCACTTCGCGTCATGGACGAGCATCTAAGGAAGCAGGCATTTTTCAGCGGCACAAAATACGGCGTCGCCGACATCGCACTGTTCGCCTACTCGCATTGTGCGGAAGACGGGGGGTTTGACCTGTCGTCATTTCCGGCCTTGCGTGACTGGCTTGCGAGGGTGCAGGCACAGCCAGGTTTTGTCGCATTGTCTTCGCAGGCTACCCGTTTTCAGATTTCCCCATGAATCAGCAGCAAAATACCACCGGCTTCGCCCGCGCGGCTACCCGCAGCATCAACCGCGCGGAAATCGTGGACCACAATTTCATCCGGTTCGTGCAGAACTGGAATGGACAAGTTGCACGTCACCCTGATGA
>DASSRV010000273.1:0-2019 GCA_035701605.1 Gammaproteobacteria bacterium | reverse complement strand
GGCATGTACCGCATCTTCATGGAGCGCGATGCGAGTCTGCTGGAAGTCAATCCGCTGATTGTCACCACCGACGGCCGCGTGCTGGCGCTGGATGCGAAAGTGAATCTGGACGACAACGCGCTGTACCGTCAGCCGGCGCTGGCTGCGTTGCGTGACGCCTCGCAGGAAGACGCACGCGAGAGCGAGGCGCGCCAGCACGATCTCAACTACGTGTCGCTGGACGGCAACATCGCTTGCATGGTGAACGGCGCCGGCCTCGCGATGGCGACCATGGACATCATCAAGCTGCACGGCGGTACGCCGGCCAACTTCCTCGACGTCGGCGGCGGTGCCACCACCGAGCGCGTCACCGCCGCGTTCAAGCTGATTCTTTCCAATCAGGCGGTGCGTGCGATCCTGGTCAACATCTTCGGCGGCATCGTGCGCTGCGATTTGATCGCGGAAGGCATCATCGTGGCCGTGAAGGAAGTCGGCGTATCGGTGCCGGTGGTGGTGCGTCTGGAAGGCACCAATGTCGAAAAGGGCAAGGCGCTGCTGGCAAAGAGCGGTCTCGCCATCACGCCCGCCAACGACCTGACCGATGCCGCGAAGAAAGTCGTCGCGGCCATCCAATAATTCCCGAGAGCCAACATCATGAGCATTCTGATTGACAAGAAGACCAGGGTGATCTGCCAGGGCTTTACCGGGAAACAGGGTACCTTCCATTCCGAGCAGGCACTCGCCTACGGCACCCGGCTGGTTGGCGGAGTGACGCCGGGGCGCGGCGGCGAAAAACATCTCGGATTGCCGGTGTTCAACACCGTGGGCGATGCTGTCAAGGCGACGGGCGCCGAGGCCAGCATGATTTACGTGCCGGCGGCATTCGCGGCGGACGCCATCCTGGAAGCGGCGGATGCCGGCATCAAGGTCATCGTGTGCATCACCGAGGGCATTCCGGTCACGGACATGGTGCGCGTGAAGGCGGCCATCCGCGAGCGTGATTGCGTGCTGATCGGGCCGAACTGTCCGGGTGTGATCACGCCGGGTGCGTGCAAGATCGGCATCATGCCGGGGCACATCCACCGGCCCGGCAAGGTCGGCATCGTGTCGCGTTCCGGCACGCTCACCTACGAGGCCGTGTTCCAGACCACCAACCTGGGGCTCGGCCAGTCCACCTGCGTCGGCATCGGCGGCGATCCGGTGCACGGCATGAGCTTCATTGACGTGATTGCGCTGTTCAACGCCGACCCCAAAACCCGGGGCATCATCATGGTGGGCGAGATCGGCGGTTCCGATGAAGAAGCGGCGGCGGCCTATATCAAGAAACACGTGAAGAAGCCGGTGGTGGCCTACATCGCCGGGGTCACCGCGCCGGCCGGCAAGCGCATGGGGCATGCCGGCGCTATCGTGTCCGGCGGCAAGGGCACCGCACAGGCCAAGTTTGCGGCGCTCAAGGCCGCCGGCGTGACCACGGTCAGCTCGCCGGCGGAACTCGGCAGCGCCATGGCGAAGTTGCTCAAGGGCAAGTCGGTCAAGGCGGGCGGCGGCAAGCTGTCGAAAAAACGCACCGCGAAAACCGCCCGAAAAACCGCGAAGCCGGCGGCGAAGAAGCCTGCCAGGGCCGCGGCCAGAAAACCAAACAAGGCCGCCGCGGGCAGGAAACGTCGCGCCCGCCGTTGAACGGCCGGCTCCGCGCGCAAACATCGAAATCCCTGTCCGGCGGCAGGGATTTTTTCTCGGTGGGATAATTCGGGCATGAACAGCACATTCCGCGTCGTCATGGCCCAGATCAACCCGCTGGTGGGCGACGTGGCGGGCAACGTGGCGCAGGTGCTGGCTGCCGTGGCGCGCGCACGTGATGAGCTGCATGCCCAGCTCGTCGTGTTCCCCGAACTGATCGTGACCGGCTATCCGCCGGAGGACCTGCTGTTTCATGCCGGCCTGCGACAGGACGTGGAGCAGGCGCTGGCACGCATCAAGGCCGAGGTGCGCGGCATCGGTGCGGTGCTGGGCTATCCCTTGTACGCGGATGGACGCATC
>DASSRV010000272.1:0-3359 GCA_035701605.1 Gammaproteobacteria bacterium | reverse complement strand
TCCAATTGCGAAGACAGGAAGTTGCTGGTCTGGGTCAACTGCGACATGGTCACGTCGAGCGCGGTGAATTGCGCGAGGTAGCGGGCCTGGATGCTCTGCTGCCGCTGGTCGAGTTGCGTCTGCTGCTGGTCGAGCCGCTGGCTTTGGGTATTCAGGCTGTCGTTGCGGATGTCCAGCAGGCCGCCGGATCCGAGATAGCTGTCGAGCAGCGTGTCCAGTTGGCCGGCATAGCCGGAGCTTCCGCCGAACAGCGCCGACACTTGCGCGGATTGCGAATCCAGCGCGTCCCCGAGCTTGGTGGCGTCGAACTGCAGCGTGCCATCGGCCTGCAGGTTGATGCCGATGTCGGCCAGCGTGCGCAGGCCAGAGCCGCTGCTGCCGGCCGCGCCCGAAAGCACCGAGGCCAGGGCCGAGCGCACGCTCCTCAGGGTGGCATCGCCCAGCAACGGGCCGGCCGTCTTGCTGGTCGGATCGTAGCTCGCCAGTTGCCCGGCGCCCTGGACGAACTGGTTGTAGGCATTGACGAAGGTCTGCACCAGGTTCTGCATGCTGGTGACGTCGCGCCCGACGGTCAGGGTTTCCATCTGGCCGGGCATGGCGCCGGCGAGGTTCAGCGTGATGCCGTCGATGGCGCCGTCCACGGCGTTGGTGGACGACGTGGTGGTGAAGCCATCGATGTTGACCTGGGCATCCGCCGCCGCGTTCTGCAGCGCGAGATTGCCGGTGCCGCTGGCGGCATCCCAGGTGAGTGCATCGAGGCCGCTGTCGCCGCCGCTGGCGCTTATGCTGAAGGCATTGGCGACGCCGGTGGCGGCGGAAGTCAATACGAGGTGGTCACCGTCCTGGGCGTGCACGATGGTGGCGCTGACGCCGGGATTGTTGCCGGCGCCATTGATGGCGTCGCGGATGCCGGCCAGGGTGTTGTTGGTGGAATCGATCGCGATATCGATCGACTTGTCGCCCACCGACAGGGTCAGGGTGCCGGTGCCTACCGCGGCGTCGCTCGCATAGGCGGCGGAGGACAGCTTCTGGGCGGCGGCGGTCTGCAGCACCTCGATCTGGTAGGTGCCGGGAACGGCGGTCGCGCCCGCCGTGGCGGTGAAAAGGTCGGTGTCGCTGGAGGTCGCGGTGTACTTGGTGAATGCGCTGCCGTCGGCGAGGGACGCCAGGCTGCTTTGCAGCGATGCCAACAGCGACTTGAGGGTGCCGAGGGCGGAAGTCTGGGTGGTGACGCTCGCCCGCTGGCTGTTGATCTGGTTTTGTGCCGGCGCGATTTCCGCCTGCACGAGCTGCGTCACCAGGGAGTTGACGTCCAGTCCCGAGCCGAGGCCCGGCGCGCTGATCAGGCCGGTGCCGGAGGGGGTCGAGCTGCTCGAACTGGCGCTGGTGTATCCGCCGCTGAGGGCGCTCAACAACCCGGCGAGGGGATCGGTGGAGCTGATGGAGGTCATGGGAGTGGATCCGCTTCAGGGGAAGGTGACGGAATGCCGACGCTTGCGGCGCTCCTGGATACATGAGGAGCAAGATGCGTACCACCGCCGATGGGCTTGCCGGCCCGTGCTTCGTCCCGCCGGGTCCGAGACCCGGAAGACCCGCCGGCGGCCAGGTTGCGCCGCCGGCGGAATCCGGTTGCCGCTATTACTGCAGGAGCTTCAGCACCAGCTGCGGCTGGGCGTTGGCCTGGGCCAGCATCGACACGCCGGCCTGCTGCAGGATCTGCGCCTGGCTCATCGATGCCGTCTCTGCCGCGAAGTCCGCGTCCTGGATCCGGCTGCGTGACGCCGCCAGGTTCTGCGAAACCGCCTGTGCGGAACTGATCGCCGAATTGAAGCGGTTCTGCATCGCGCCGAGCTTGCTGTCGATCGAGCTGACCGAAGCCAGCGCCGCGTCGATGCGGTTGATGGCGTCGTTCGCGTCGGCGACGGTCTTGACGTTCATCGCATCACCGCTGCCGTCGGCGTCGGCCAGGCTGTTCGAAGAACTCGTACTGCCGGCGCCGATGCCGGTGACGCCACTGCCCGAGATCGTGAGGCCGTCGACACCACCCGCGGTGTCACCGTTGTTGTCGGCGGTGCCATTGGTCTGGATCACGATCTTGCCGTCGTTACCGAGGTAGGACGACACGCCCTGGATCCCCGCGGCATTGATGCCGTCGGACAGCTCCTGCAAGGTGTTGAACGTGCCTTCGATTTCGGTGCCGTTGATCACGAGCCCGCTTGCACCGCTTCCGGTGAGGGTCAGCCCGGATGCAAACACGCCGCTGCCGACGGTCGACGACTTGGTCGCGACTCCGCCGAGATCGCTGGCGCCGGTGCCATCGGTGAGGTCGATGGAGATGGTGTCGCCGACGTTCGCGCCGACCTGGAAGGCCGCCGTGCCGAAGCTGCCGTCGAGAATGTGACGGCCGTTGAAGGTGGTCTGCTGCGCGACGCGCGTGATTTCCGCCAGGCGCTGCTGCACCTCGGAATCCAGCGCGGCGCGGTCGCTGTCGGAGTTGGTGGCGTTGGCCGACTGCACCGCCAACTGGCGGATGGCCTGCAGGTTGTCGGTGATCTGCTGCAGCGCCGCCGAGGCGGTCTGGGCCAGCGACACGGCGTCGTTGGCGTTGCGGGCAGCGGTGTCGAGGCCGTTGATCTGGGTGGTCATGCGGGTCGAGATCGCGAAGCCTGCGGCGTCGTCCGCCGAGCTGTTGATGCGCAGGCCCGAGGACAGGCGCTGCATCGCGGTGGCCAACGCAGACTGAGACTTGTTCAGATTGTTCTGCGTGGTCAGCGACATGATGTTGGTGTTGATGACCTGAGACATGGGATTTACTCCTGAAGATACGGTATGCCGGACAGCCGGCTTGGGTTGTTCCGGCGGTACCGTGAATCCGGTTGTGTACCGCCTCGGGAATTGTTTCGGCACGGCTTGCGCGAACTTGAGAACAAGCCGCGTGTTTGCGTGTGTGCGCACGGTCACGAATTGCAACGCTGCAGATCGACCGGAGTGCCGGCGGTGAAGGCGCCTGCGATTGCGATGCGGGCGGTGAGAGCGAACGCTTACCCGCCGGATTGACTTGTTCCATCCAACCGGGGCAGGAGCTGTTCGACGGAACCTCGAGGCGGCGGCGCCGCCTGCGAGGCGCCTGGTCCGGGTGCCGGCGGCAGAAGCGCGCGCTGGCGGCCGACGTGGAACGGCTGGGCGCGGGCCGGAGGGCTGGCACCGATCTTGCTGCCTACAGGGCATGACGTGTGCGCGCGTCAGAAAACCGACGCCGGACAGCCCCTGGGCCGGTATCGCCATCCAAACAGCCGCCACCCGCGGGAGGATCCCCGGAATCCATGAATGCCATCCTGACCGATCGAGATACCGCCCCC
>DASSRV010000271.1:0-6295 GCA_035701605.1 Gammaproteobacteria bacterium | reverse complement strand
GAAAATGGCTTCCACAAGCCCGCGTCTGATATAGTGGACAGTTGCCTCGGCTGCCTGTTTCATGGAACCGCGACGATACGACGGACAGACCTGTGGGCTCGGGGCAATGATTATTTTTCGCGTCTGGAATTACCGATTACGAGGGGCTCTGGTAGTGTCAAAATCATCCGTCTTGCTGTCAGTCGTGTTTGCAGTCTTCCTGCTTGTTTCTGTCGTTGCCCGGCCTGCCAGTGCGGCCGTTCAGCCTGGACAACACCCTGCGCTGTATGTTCCCGGACAGATCCTGGTCAAGTACAAGAAACACGGCGACAGTTCACGCATTCTTGCCAGACTCGGGATAAGCAGCGAGCGGGAGCAGCGCTTCATCGGAGGTGAAGCGAGACTCTCACTTATCAAGCTGTCCGGGTACATGAACGTGATGGAAGCCGTGCGCACACTGCGCGCGAGCGGCCTGGTCGAGTATGCCGAGCCCAATTATTACCGCTACCCCCTTGCGACGACCAAAGCCTGCGATACAACGATCGTGGCCAATCACCCTGAAGACAGCGGCCAATCGTGCACGACACCGAATGATCCTGATATTGCAAATGCCTGGTACATCAATAACGAGGGGAATTCAGCAGGGACTGCGGTGGCTGGAGCCGACATGAACCTGCTTGCGGCCTGGCACATCGTCAAAGACGCAGACGATGTGAAAGTTGCCGTGGTAGATGACGGATTTGATTTGGATAACCCGGATCTGGCATTTGACGGCACGGGGGTAAGCTGCGTATCCGACAAGGCATGCAATGGCACGGCGGCCGCCACCAAAACCGATGGCACGGAAGATCACGGCACTTATGTATCAGGCTCACTCGCAGCTGTTGGCGACAATGGTGTGGGCACTGCCGGGGTTGCCTGGCACACCGATCTCTTGCCGATCAAGACCGACTTGTCCGTGGCTTCAATTGCCAATGGGATACGTTATGCCGTGGATCACGGAGCCAAGATCATCAACGAGAGTTTTGGCGGCCCTACGCCCTCGGATACGGAATACGATGCGCTCAAGTACGCACTTGATCATGATGTCCTGGTAATCGTCTCGGCTGGAAACAGCGATTCCAACAACGATATCGCGGGTGCGGCCTACCCGGCCAATTATGGTGCGGACAGCGTGATTTTCCCCAATGAGAGCAGTGACGGCACCGCGATTGCCGGCACCACCACCACCAAGCCCGGATTACCGAATGTCCTGGCGGTGGGAGCCAGCGACAGCAATGATGACGTGACATACTGGAGTCAATGGGGCTCATTCAATGTAGCTCTGCTCGCACCGGGCGAGGGCATTTATGCGACCCAGCGTGGCAATCAAGGCAAAACCACTGCTGTAGACGGCACATCCTTCTCTGCGCCGTTGACATCCGGGGTTGCGGCCCTGGCCGCGGAACACCTGTATGGCGCAAGTACGGCGACCAGTTTCAACTACCGTGAAATCAAGGCGCAACTGCTTGCGGGTACTGATCCCGGGGCATACAATCCCCTGAAACCTGCGACTGCGGGGGCATTGCGGGGTCGCAGCGCAACCGGGCGATTGAACGCCTATCTGGCGCTTCAGCCTGTCACATCGGCCGTCATGCTGGTGCGCGGCGTCAGCATTGACGACGCCGTTACGGTGGATACCGGAAACAATGCCAACGGCGAATTGGATTCCGGTGAAACGGTCATTCTCAATGTGGCGGTTGCCAACACAGGCGACACTTCCGATACCAGCGTCAGCGGTATCCTGAGTTACCTTGGTACTGCCACCAAATCGGCTACCAGTTACGCCACGGTTCTGACTGTCGCCCCGGTTGCCGCCACGCTTGCCGCACCGACCAGCGGCACGCTGGTGGATCCTGAGGCCAAGTTGGGTTTCGAAGTGCAGATTGGCCAGATTCCCGACAACGAATCGTTGCTGTTTGAACTGGATCTGACCGCACAACCCAGCAATACCACACAGAAACGGTATTTCTATGTGGAAGCAGGCAGTCTGACAAATGGCACGCCTCTGGTAACGCGCATCGGTCGCAACGATTTTGATGATTTCCAGGCTTTCCACATTGATGTACCGACGGGCGCCAGGAATCTGATTATCACCACACGCACCGACAACGGCACCGACATTGATCTGTTGGCGCAAAAAGATGCGCTGCCCCAATATCTGGAAACGCTCGGCCCGAATCCGGATGCGAATCCTGAATTCCAGCAGTACATTGACCCCAATACGCAGATCAGCGGTTTCAAGGATGGAGACGAAACTCTCGCCTATGGCGATCTGGCAAACCCGTTCAATGCCGACGGAGCTGCAAATCCGCAAACCAGTGAAGGCACCTATCACATTGTGGTCGTGAACTTCACAGGCAGTCGTTCGGTGGGTTACAGCATCGAGGCCTGTTACGCGCCGGCAGGCAGCGACGAAATCACGTTTGCCGGTAATGCCGAGGTGGCCGAGGATGCCGGAACCGCGACTCTGACCCTGCTGCGCTCAGGCAGCAGCGGCGCGGTAAGCATCCATTATGCGACCAGCGATGGGGATACCGCACCCGTGAATTCCGCGGATGACAAGGATCCGGCCGCCATTGCAGGCACCAATTACACTTCCAGCAGCGGCACCGTGAGCTGGACAGATGGCGACAGCGAACCCAAGAACATCAGTATTCCGATATTGAATACCGGCACCATTGGCAGTACTGCCCCCGACATGAAGCACTTTACGGTGAAGCTTTCCGATCTCACGGGCGGTAGTGCGGCTACCAGGCTGGGGTGCCTGACCACGGAAACCGTCGCCATCACGGAAGCAGCCAACAGCGATTCCGGTGGCTCGACCACCACGACACCGCCCGAATCCAGCGACAGTGGGAAATCCGGCGGTGGCGGCAGCTTCGGCCTGTTCACGCTGCTTGTGCTTCTGGCCGCAGGTTCCCGGATTCGCCGCCGCAGTTGAATCCCGGGCAGCACAGTTGAAGCAGGCGGCGGAGCAACCCGCTCCGCCGCTTTTTCTTTCATGGTCGTACCACTGGCCGCCCGATCGAATAATGCACGAATCCCGCGCCGTACAGGTCGCGTGGGCTGTACACATTGCGGCCGTCGAAAATCACCGCCTGTTTGAGCCGTCGTTTCATTTCGCCGAAGTCCGGGCTGCGGAAGCGGGGCCATTCCGTGACCACCGCCAGCGCATCCGCAGCATCGAGGCATTCCATCTCCGACCCGCACAACGTCAGTAGCGGTTGCTCGCCATACAGACGCCGGGCTTCGTGCATGGCGGCAGGGTCGTACGCACGGACCCGCACGCCCTCCTTCCACAGGGCCTCCATCAATACCCTGCTCGGCGCTTCGCGCATGTCATCGGTGTTCGGTTTGAATGCCAATCCCCATAGCGCGATGGTCCGCCCGTTCAACTTGCCGTCGAAATGCGCCTGGATCTTCCGGAACAGGACGTTTTTCTGCTGCCGGTTGACCTCTTCCACCGCATTCAGCATCACGGGTGTATGGCCGCTGTTGGTCGCGGTTCTCAGCAGGGCCTGCACGTCCTTCGGGAAGCAGGAACCGCCGTAACCCACGCCCGGATACAGGAAGGGATAGCCGATACGCGAATCGGAGCCGATGCCCTTGCGTACCTGCTCGATATCCACCCCCAGCCGCTCGGCGATATTGGCGAACTCGTTCATCATGCTGATGCGCGCCGCCAGCATGGAATTGGCGGCGTACTTGGTGAATTCCGCGTCACGCACCGACATGACCATCAGGCGTTCGTGGTTGCGCGTGAAGGGAGCATACAGACTGCGCATCACTTCGATGCTGCGCGCGCTTTCGGCACCCACCACGATGCGGTCCGGGTGCGCGAAATCCTCGATCGCGCTGCCCTCCTTCAGGAATTCCGGGTTGGACACCACATCGAAGGGAATGGATTGGCCGCGCTCCGCCAGCGCCGCCGCCAGCGTTTCGCGCACGCGGTCGGCTGTACCGACCGGCACCGTGGACTTGTCCACCACGATCTTCTCAGACTGCATGTGCTCGCCGATGGTGCGCGCCACCTGCAGCACGTACTTGAGGTCGGCCGAGCCGTCCTCGTCCGGTGGCGTGCCCACCGCGATGAACTGCAACAGGCCAAACCGCACGCCCTCTGCCGGCACGTCGGTAAAGCCGAGCCGGCCGCTCTGGATGCCGCTGGCCAGCAGGTGATCCAGCCCCGGTTCGACAATCGGCACCTCGCCGCGCTTGAGCCGCGCCACGCGGGCATGGTCCACGTCCACACACAGCACGTCGTTGCCCATGCTGGCAAAACAGGCCGCGCTGACCAGGCCCACGTAGCCGCTGCCGTGCACGGTGATTTTCATGCTTGATCCCGGAAACAAAATGCGAATCCTGGATTATATCAGGGCAGCGTGGTTGCCCTGTCGCGAGGGGTGCGCAGAGTCCGCGCAGCTCACCGGAACCTTTGCGCGCCTGCATCATCCAACTCCACCTGCCCGACCGCACAGGGACAGCGCGATGCCTGCAACATGCTCACTCAAGACCGGCCACCGGAGCCTTCCAGCGACACGGGCCTGCCCTGAGCCCGCCGAGGCCCGGCCTATTGCATGGATATATCGGACCGATATATCATCCGCGCACCCTCTCTCCGGGCTTTGTGCCCTGCAAGGATTCCAGCCGGTGAAAGTGAAGGATCTCTGCCTCGGCGCGCTGAGCTTCGGCGATGCCAGCGGCTACGACCTCAAGCAGTTCTTCGAGCAGACCTTCAACCACTTCTGCGTGGCGGGCTTCGGCTCCATATACCCGGCACTGGCCGAGCTGGCCAACGAGGGCCTGGTCACTTACAGCGAGGAACAGCAGCAGGGGCGACAGGATCGCCGTGTTTATCACCTGACCCCGGCCGGTCACGAGGCCTTCGTACGCGAGATCGAGACCACCGAGCCGCAACACCGGGTCAAGTCCGACTTCCTGCTGATCCTGTATTTCGCGCACCTGCTGTCGCCGGAGCGGCTGGAAGCCGTGCTGGATAACCGTATCGCGCAACTGGACCGCCAACTGGAACTGATCCGCCAATGCCGGGACAGCCAGGACCGCAGTTGTGCCGTTTCAGTCGGTGCGGACTTCGTCCACGGTTTCGGCGCCGCCGCCATGAGCGCGGCACGCGATTACCTGCGCAACAACCGCGGGCGACTTGTTTCCGAGGTTCAAGCTGCGCGCAATCAACGCGCACACCCCCATTCCACGCAGCGTGAGCGCACCGCGTCTCGCCCTGCCCACCCCATCCGTTCAGAGGATTGAAACATGACCAAGCGCATTTTCATCGCCATCGGCGTCTCACTCGCGATCATGGTGGTCATCTACGGCATCTTCGGCATCAGGGTGGCGCTCGCCATCAAGAAATTCTCGAACATGAAGCAGGTGACCGTGGTTTCCGATGAGCCTGCGCGCGCCGAGAACTGGGCTCCGCAACTTCACGCCGTCGGCAATCTCGCACCGATGCGTGGCGTGCAACTCAGCAATGAACTCGCCGGCACTGTCACTGCGATCGAAGTTGAATCGGGCCAGGAAGTCGGGAAAGGCACCCTGCTGGTGCAACTGGACGATTCCAGTCAGCGCGCGCAGTTGCAGGGTTATCAGGCCCAGGCGAAACTCGCGGAACTGACCCTGAAACGTACCCAGGAACTGTTCAAGAAGAATCTCGCCTCGCAGGCCGACCTCGACACGGCCGCCAGCAACCTCAAGGCGGCAAAAGCCAATGTGGACGCCACGCAATCCGCCGTTGACAAGCTCGCGATTCGCGCGCCGTTTGCCGGCCGCCTCGGCATCCGCAACGTCAACCTGGGCCAGTACCTGCCGGCCGGTACCGCCATCGTCAACCTGCAATCACTGGACACGCTGTACGCCAGTTTCGCGCTGCCGGAACAGAACCTGCCCATGCTGCATCGCGGCGAGAAGGTCTCGCTCACGGTGGACGCCTACCCCGGCAAGGTATTCGAGGGTGAGGTCAACGCGGTGGAATCGCGCGTGGATCCCGATACCCACAACATCATGGTGCAGGCCGTGATCCATAACCCCCAGCACCTGCTGCGGGCCGGCCTGTTCGCCAACATCACCGTGACCGCCGGCAAGGCACAGGGCGTGGTCACGGTGCCGAAAACCGCAGTGGATTACTCGCTGTATGGCAGTTCCCTGTATCTGGTACAGCCCGGCAAGGACAAGGACGGCAAACCGAACCTCACCGTCCACCAGATCTTCGTCACCCCGGGGGAAACGCGCGGCGAGCGCGTGGTGATCGAGAAGGGCG
>DASSRV010000270.1:0-2169 GCA_035701605.1 Gammaproteobacteria bacterium | reverse complement strand
GGCAGTGACCTTGCAGGCGATCCTCGAATTCGAGCGGCGCTTCGCTCACCCGCACCCGGAGGGCGCGCGCGGGCCGGCCACCCAGACCCTTGCGGCAGGTGCCGGGATACACGGCGCCTTCCAGGCCCTGCCAGCCGCTGTCGGCAATTTCGCGCCGGGTGCAGCCGCAGGCAAATGCCGCGCCATTCCGCAGCAAGCCGTCCAATGCTGCCTGATACGCTTCGGCGCGCGTGCGCTGGTAAAGCACCGGTCCATCCCAGTGCAGACCCAGGGTTTCCAGGGTGCGCAGGATGCTGTCGGCGGCGCCGGCCTGTTCCCGTGGCGGATCAATGTCCTCCATGCGCAGCAGCCATTCGCCGCCGTGCGCGCGGGCATCGAGAAAACTGCCGAGTGCGGCTACGAGGGAGCCGAAATGCAGGGGGCCGGTGGGGGACGGGGCGAAACGGCCGCGATAGACGGATGGGGCATTCAAGGCAGGAACGGCCGGCCGAATGTCATCCCGGACATGCGATGTGCTGCAACGGACCGGGCCTTCGAGGCTTCTCAACCGGTCATTTGCTTTTCGCGGATCTCATCCAGGGTCTTGCAGTCTATGCACTGGGTCGCGGTGGGGCGGGCTTCCAGGCGGCGGATGCCAATTTCCACCCCGCAGGATTCGCAATAGCCGTAGTCGTTGGCTTCGAGACTGACCAGCGCCTCGTCAATTTTCTTGATGAGCTTGCGCTCCCGGTCGCGGGTACGCAGTTCCAGACTGAATTCGGATTCCTGGGTGGCGCGGTCGTTCGGGTCCGGGAAGTTGGCGGCCTCGTCCTGCATGTGATGCACGGTGCGATCCACTTCCTCCATCAGCTCGCGCTTCCAGCCGAGCAGGATGTTGTGGAAGTGGGCGCGCTGCGCCTCGTTCATGTAGGGCTCGCCCTTCTTGAGGGGATAGGGAGTAAACCCGCGGAAGGCTGCACCGGCCGGTGCCCCGCTGGCCGTGCGCGTGCCCTTGCTCTTCGCCGCCGGTTTCTTGGCAACGGCCTTGGCCGGACTCTTTTTGGCCGCTTTGGACGCGGTCGAGACGGCCTTTTTCTTCACCGGCATGGGGTAACTCCTGGCTATCAAAGAATCAAAGCGGGCGGTTTTATACCGGAATCAGGGGGTGGGCGCAAGCATTGACTTTGGAAAGGCCCTGAAATCGGCAGTACGGACTTTCACGTGTACGGACTTTCACGTGGTGGAAACCGCAGGTTCTCCGGCGGTGGGCGGCAGCCACAGCAGCGTGGCGCCGGCCACGGCCGCCGGCATGACCACGAAATTGACCACCGGAATCAGGGTGCACAACGTGGCGGCGCAACCGAAGCCGAGCAGCCGGGCACGGCGCCCGCGCAAGAGCCCGCGCTGGACTGCAAAATCCAGCCCGCGATTGGCCAGCGGGTAGTCGGAATACTGGGCCGCCAGCATCCAGGCGGTGAACAGGAACCACAGCACCGGCACCGCATAGTTGGCGACCGGCACGAACAAGAGCAGCAGGCCGAGCACACCCACCAGCAGCGTGCGCCACAGGATGTAGAGCAGGCGCCGCAGTTCATCGCGCAGGCTGATGACGATGTCTTGCCACAGGCCGCGGCCGCTGTCCGGGCGGCGTCCGGTGAAGTGGGTTTCAATGCGCGCCGACAGGACGCTGTTGAACGGCGCGCCGAGCAGGTTGGCGACCAGCGTGAAGCTGTAAAACACCACCAGGCACAGGGCGGCGGCAAATACCGGCCACAGGAGCAGCGTCAGCCAGGCCAGCCAGTGCGGCAGTTGTGCCGTCAGGCCGTCGAGCCAGTGTGAAAAGCGCCGTACCGACCAGAACAGCGCGGCCGCAAACAGGATCAGGTTGATGAGCAGCGGGGCGAGCACATAGCGCCTGAGGCCCGGCAGCTTCAGCAGGGCAAAACCCCGGAACAGATCGCGGACGCCGGCCGTGAACTCCGACAGCATGTCACCGGCTCAGGGCAGGTGCACGGGCGCCGGGTGTTGCCAGTCCGGCTGGCGGTGCTCGGCCACGACCTCGGTATAGAGGCCGCCGCGCACGTTGAATTCCGCAGTCAGGCGCATGAAGCGGGGTGAAATGGCCGCGACCAGATCGTCGAGGATGCGGTTGGTCACGTCCTCGTGGAAGTGGCCCTCGTCCCGATAAGT
>DASSRV010000269.1:0-2691 GCA_035701605.1 Gammaproteobacteria bacterium | reverse complement strand
CCGGCGTCCTTCAGCATGACGTCGAACTCGGTCTTCTCCTCGACGGCCGGAGCCGCCGCGCCGCCGCCGCCCGCCGGGGCAGCGCCCCCAACCGGAGCCGCGGCGATCGTGACGTTGAACTTCTCCTTGAAAGCTTCAATCAGCTCGGCGAGCTCGAACACCGACCTGTTGCCGATTGCTTCGAGAATCTCGTCCTTGCTCATGGTCGCGTTAGCCATTGTCGTTCTCTCCTCGTTGGTTCCCAGGGTCCCCTGGGGCGTTGGTCAGGCGATCCGCCTGGGAATTTTCAGGCGCCTTCGCGCTGAGTCTTCAGCGCGTCGAGCGCACCCGCAAACATGTACATGAGCCCGTTGAGCGCGCCCGCGAAGGCGGCCAGCGGGGACTGCAGTCCTGCACCCAGCTCTGCCAGCATCTGCTCGCGCGACGGCAGGGCGGCCAACTTCTTCACTTGCGCCGCCTCCAGCACCTTGCCGTCCATCAACCCGCCGCGCACGACTGGCTTTTCATCATTCTCTTTGGCGAAGTCGGCCAGCACTTTGGCCGCCGTCAGCGCATCCTGCGCCAGCACAATGCCCGTGGGTCCGCGCAGCGGCTGTTTCAGCAGCCCCGCTTCTTCCACGGCGCGCAGCGCCAGCGTGTTCTTGATGACGACGTACTCCACCTTCGCCTTGCGCAGGCGACGCCGCAGCTCCGTCATGTTCTTCACGTTCAAACCGGTGAAGTCCGTGTAGTAGAGCGTGCTCGCCCCCGCCATCTTGTCCTTCAGCTCGGCGATGAGCTGGTCCTTGTCGGCTCGTTTCATCGCGGGTTACCGGTAGGGGGTGGAATCGATGGCCACGCCAGGCCCCATCGTGCTCGAGACGGCCACGTTCCGGATGTACACGCCTTTTGCCGCGGTCGGCTTGACGCGCACCACCTGATCCATGAACGCCGAGAAATTCTGTTCCAGCGCTTCGAGAGCGAAGGACACCTTGCCGATGGCCGCGTGCAGATTGCCCGCCTTGTCGACGCGGAACTCGATCTTGCCGGCCTTGGTCTCCTTGACCGCCGCGCCGACGTTGAACGTCACGGTCCCGGCTTTGGGGTTCGGCATGAGACCGCGCGGTCCGAGAATACGGCCCAGCGGTCCAAGCTGTCCCATCTGGTCGGGCGTGGCGATGAGGACGTCGAAGTCCAGCCAGCCTTCCTTGATCTTCTGCAAATACTCAACACCGGCAAAGTCGGCGCCTGCGTCCTGCGCTTCCTTCACCTTGTCGCCCACCGCGATGACCAGCACGCGCACCGACTTTCCGGTGCCCGCGGGCAACACGACGGTGCCGCGCACCGCCTGATCGGCCTGACGCGGATCGACGCCGAGCCGCACCGCCACTTCGACGGTCTCGTCGAACTTGGCGAACGCGGCTGCCTTGACCAGTTCCAGCGCCTGACGCGCCTGATACGTGGTCTTGATTTCGCGACGCTTGGCCGCGGCGTTGTACTGCTTGCCGTGAGTGCGCATCAGTCCACCACCTCCAGCCCCATGGACCGCGCGGCGCCCGCCACCATGTGTTCGGCAGATTCCACGGTATCACAGTTGAGGTCTGGCATCTTGAGCTCGGCGATCTTGCGCACCTGCGCCCGGGTGACGCTGCCCACTTTGTTGCGATTCGGCTGTCCCGATCCCTTCTCGATGCCCGCTTCCTTCTTGAGCAACACCGCGGCCGGCGGCGTCTTCAGGATGAAGGTAAAGGACTTATCGGCGTAAATCGTGACCTCGACCGGCAGGATGATCCCATCCTGGCTCTGCGTGCGGGAGTTGAACTCCTTGCAGAAGGCCATGATGTTGATGCCCTGTGGGCCGAGCGCCGTACCGACTGGCGGCGCGGGGTTCGCGCGGCCAGCCGGGATCTGCAACTTCACAAACCCGGTGACTTTCTTAGCCATAGCACTCCTTGTGCGTTACCCGCGAACAAGCTCGCGGAAAACTCCCACTGTGATGTTGCCTACGTCGGAGTGGTCGCCGACTCAGTACGCCTTCAACTGCAGGTAATCCAGTTCCACGGACGTCGGCCGCCCGAACAGCGACACCGACACCCGCACCTTGCCCTTGTCGGGCATGACTTCTTCCACCGTTCCGTTGAAGTCGGTGAACGGGCCTTCGGTGATCGCCACCGCCTGCCCGACGAGGAACGGGATCTCCTCCACCGGCTCCGTCTCTTCCACCTCTTCGGCGATGCCGAGCAGGCGGTTCACTTCTTCGGGGCGAAGCGGCTGCGGCAACCGATCCTGTCCCACAAACTTGATCACGCCCTGGATGGAGTTGATGACGTGCAGGGACTCCTGCGTCATGTCCATTTCCACCAGCACGTAGCCCGGGAACAGCTTCCGCTCCACGTTCACCTTCTTGCCGTTCTTGATTTCCACCACTTCCTGCGTGGGGACCAGCGCCTGCCGGATCGACCGGTCCGGGCCGGGCCGCGGATCGCCATCGATTTTCCGCTGCACCAGCGTCCGGACTTTATTCTCGTGGCCCGACGTGGTCTGCACCGCGTACCAGCGATGTTCCATGTCGGTTATCCCTGGAAGAGCCGTGGCAGCCACTGGACCAGCACTCCGTTCAATACGAAATCCATAATGGAAATCATCAGCCCGATGACGAGCACGAAGATGATGATCGCGATGGTGGCCGAGCGTACCTGCGGCACGTCCGGC
>DASSRV010000268.1:0-2545 GCA_035701605.1 Gammaproteobacteria bacterium | reverse complement strand
TATACTCGACGTACGAAGAAGAGTGCGAAGCGCAACCCACCAGGAAGCGCAAGATCATGATCCTGGGAGGTGGTCCGAACCGCATCGGGCAGGGCATCGAATTCGACTACTGCTGCGTGCACGCGGCGCTGGCGCTGCGAGAAGACGGTTTCGAGACCATCATGGTCAATTGCAATCCGGAAACCGTGTCCACCGACTACGACACCTCCGATCGCCTGTATTTCGAGCCGCTGACCTTCGAGGACGTGATGGAAATCATTGACCTCGAAAGACCAAAGGGCGTGATCGTGCAGTTCGGCGGGCAGACGCCGCTCAAGCTGGCGCGCGCGCTGGAAGCGGCCGGCGCGCCCATCATCGGCACCAGTCCGGATTCCATTGATCTCGCGGAAGACCGCGAACGCTTCTCGAAACTGGTGGACGGCCTGGGGCTCCTGCAACCGCCGGCGCGCAGCGCGCACAACGAGGCCGAGGCGGCGAAACTGGCCGAGGAAGTCGGCTTCCCGCTCATGGTGCGGCCGTCGTACGTGCTCGGCGGGCGCGCCATGGAAGTGGTGTTCAATCAGGAGGATCTGCTGGGCTACATCCGCAATGCGGTCAAGGTGTCCAATTCCTCGCCGGTCCTGATGGACCGTTTTCTAGAAGAAGCGATAGAAGTGGACGTGGATACGCTTTCGGACGGCAAGGACGTGCTGGTGGCCGGCATCATGGAGCACGTGGAGCAGGCCGGCGTGCACTCCGGCGATTCCGGCTGCTCGCTGCCGCCCAACAGCCTGAGCGCGGACATGCAGCAGCAGATCCGCGAGACCGTCACCAAACTGGCGCGCGCGCTCAAGGTGGTGGGACTGATGAACACCCAGTTCGCGATCCAGGACGGCAAGCTCCATATATTGGAAGTGAATCCGCGCGCCTCGCGCACCGTGCCGTTCGTGTCCAAGGCGGTGGGGCGGCCGCTGGCCAAGATCGCGGCGCGCTGCATGGCCGGCCGCAGTCTGGCGGAGCAGGGCGTGAACGCGATTCCGGTGCCGCCGTATTTCGCGGTCAAGGAATCGGTGTTTCCGTTCATCAAGTTCCGCGGCGTGGACCCGATCCTGGGGCCGGAAATGCGCTCCACCGGCGAGGTCATGGGCACCGGGCGCAGCTTCGGCGAAGCCTACGCCAAGGCCCAGTTCGCCTCCGGCATCGTGATCCCGACCGGCGGCAAGGCGCTGCTCTCGGTGCGCGACCGCGACAAGCGCGCCGCCGTGGACCTGGCGCGCGCGCTGGTGGCGCGCGGTTTCGGCCTGGTGGCGACCCACGGCACCGCCGCGGCACTGGAAGCCGCCGGCATAACCTGCGAACATATCAACAAGGTGCGTGAGGGGCGGCCGCACGTGGTGGACATCATCAAGAACGATGAAGTCAGCCTCGTCGTCAATACCACCGAAGGCAAACAGGCGATCCTGGAATCGTATTCGATCCGCCGCGAGGCGGTGTCGCACAAGGTCACCTATTACACGACCATCGCGGCGGCCAAGGCCACCGTGCTGTCACTGGATTACATTGATTCCGCGGGAGTGAACAAATTGCAGGACTTGCATCGGGAGCTGGCGGGTTGAACAAGACGCCTCTTACAGTACGCGGCGCGGAACGCCTGCGCGAGGAGCTCAAGCACCTCAAGACGGTGGAGCGCCCGCGCATCATCCAGGCCATCGCGGAAGCGCGCGCGCACGGCGATCTCAGCGAGAATGCCGAGTATCACGCCGCGCGCGAGCAGCAGAGCTTTGCCGAGGGCCGTATCCAGGAAATCGAGTTCAAGCTCTCGAACGCGGAAATCATTGACGTCACGCAGCTCAATGCCGGCGGCAAGGTGGTGTTCGGCGCGACCGTGGAGCTGTCGGACGAGGAGAACGGCAACGAGGTCACCTACCAGATCGTCGGCGAGGATGAGGCCGACATCAAGCAGGGCCGGATTTCGGTGAACTCGCCCATCGCGCGCGCCTTGATCGGCAAGCAGGAAGGCGACGTGGCGGTGGTCAAGACGCCGGCCGGCGAACGCCAGCTCGAAATCGTCGCGGTGCGTTACGAGTGACCGGTGCTCAGGCCGGCAGCGTGATCTTCGGCTTGTCGGGGTGGCGGCGGTAGAAACTCGCGATGTGTCCGATGCGTTGCACGCACACGCTGCGGGTCTGGTTGCAGATGCTCTCGATCATGGCGCTGCGCGCGGCGCGGTCCTCGGCCACCAGTTTCACCTTGACCAGTTCGTGCGCGGTCAGGGCGTTGTCAATTTCCATGAGCACGTTGGCGCTCAGGCCGGCATTGCCGGTGCGCACCACGGGCTGTTTGTGATGCGCGAGCGCGCGCAGGTGGCGGATCTGTTTGTCGTTGAGTGAAGTCATGGACGCTGCCCGGAAGACGCGGCGCCCAGTTTAAAGTCTCGGATAGGGGATCGGTAAATCCCTCGCCTTTAGGCGAAGGATAGGTAGTTGGGATAAGCTGAGGAGATGGAAGACTACAAGCGCGGAAGTCATACGGTGTGGGATTGCAAATACCACCTGGTGTGGACGAC
>DASSRV010000267.1:0-2048 GCA_035701605.1 Gammaproteobacteria bacterium | reverse complement strand
ACCCGCCGCACGATGTCGAGATAGGGAAGGCCGGGCTTCACCATCACCGCGTCGGCGCCCTCCTCGAGATCGAGCTGCACTTCGCGCAGAGCCTCGTCGGAATTGCCTGCATCCATCTGGTAGGTGTGCTTGGAACCCTTGCCGAGCGATACGGCGGAGCCCACCGCATCGCGGAACGGGCCGTAGAAGCTGGATGCGTATTTCGCCGAGTACGCGAGGATCCGGGTATGGATCAGGCCTTGCGCCTCCAGCGCCTCGCGGATGGCGCCAACACGGCCGTCCATCATGTCCGACGGCGCGACGAAATCCGCACCCGCACGCGCCTGCGACAGTGCCTGCTTCACCAGCACCGCCACGGTTTCATCGTTCCGGATGTAGCCCGTCTCGTCGATCAGGCCGTCCTGGCCATGCGTGGTGAAGGGATCCAGCGCGTCATCGCAGATCACGCCGAGCTCGGGAAACCGCGATTTCAACGCCCGCACCGCACGCTGGACCAAACCGTCGTCGTTCCAGGCTTCACGGCCGTCAGCGGTTTTCTTGGAGTCCTCGACGTGCGGAAACAGCGCCAATGCCGGTACCCCGAGGCGTTGCGCCTCCTCGGCCACCTTCAGCAGCGCGTCCACGGAAAGCCGCTCCACGCCCGGCATCGAGGGCACATTGTCGCTTGTCTCGCCCGAGCCTTCCTGTACGAACACCGGCAGGATCAGGTCGGAAGGCGTCAATACGGTTTCGCGCATCAGCGCGCGCGAGAAGGCGTCGCGGCGCATGCGCCGCATGCGGATGGCGGGAAAATTCATCAAGACGATCCATGCTGCACCGGACTGCGAATTGTAGTGACCCCCGGCCTCGTCGCGGAACGCATCCACAGCATGGAGCCGCCCGGCGGGAAACCCGGCCGGGGGGCCGCCTGGCGCCCACGCATTGAAGCCGCGCCAAAACCGGCCGCGTCAGGAGTGAGCGACCCTCGCAAATCAATCGCCGTGACGCCGGTCTCGGTAGTTGCCCCGCCGCTGGCATAGATTCTGCTGCTATTTCACTGTAATCAACCGGCTACAACCGCCGGAACCGGATTTTCCGGTCACGCACCAGTCAGGTGCTTGCAGTTAAATTCGGGTTAATGCAGAATCACGCCCGTGGGATGCGTGACGTTTTGAAGACAAAAACTTTGAACTGATCACAAAGCGCTGAAATCAATCATGTTCTCCGCACTCACCATTCTCGTCTTCCTGATGCTGGCTGCCCTGGTCGGATTGCTCAGCATCAAGCGCATTCCCGAAGGTCAGGTCTACACGCTGCGCCGCCTCGGCAAACCGGCCGGCACCCTGACCGCAGGCACCCACCTGGTGGTACCGCTTGTCGAACGCATCGCCCACAAGATCAGCATCACCGGTTACACGCTGGCGGTCGACGAGCGCATGGATCCCGAATCTGTGGCCACGCCCACCTTGCGCGGTCGGGTCTGGTGGCAAGTGCTCGATCCCGAGCGCGCCGATGCAGTGATCGACCGGGCGGACGACTTGATCCGCGGCCGCCTGCGCGAGGCCGTGAGCCGCGCCGATGGTCCTGCAGACCAGGACCTGCGCTCGCGCAATCAGCGCATCAAACAAGCCCTGAATGGCACCCTGCGCGATCGCGGTGTGCTGGTGACGCGGGTCGAACTGGATCTCGCCGCGTAGCGGTACCGCCGAACCAGCCAGGGAGAAACGGTGAGCCCGCCTTGTGCGGGCTCCTGTTTTTCCGGGGGGAAAATCCGTGCGATCGTCCGTCATCGCTGCCTCGTTGACTCCACGGCGGCAGCGGATTACGTAAACGCCAGACACCAGAACGCCCATCCTTGGCCCGACTTTCACGACATCCACCTCGAATGGAAGCACGCACTCCCGAGCAAAAGCTGATCGACGGCCTGGCAGCGATGCGGCTGGAACTGCCGGACGAATCGCAGGCAAAGCTGCTGGCGTATCTCGACTTGCTGGCGAAGTGGAACCGTGCCTACAACCTGACCGCGGTGCGCGACCCGCTGGAAATGGTGTCCCGGCACCTGCTGGACT
>DASSRV010000266.1:0-12531 GCA_035701605.1 Gammaproteobacteria bacterium | reverse complement strand
CCCAGCATCCCGGCCACGCTATATAATGCGGCTCTCTCGGGCGCCCACGCGCCACAACCGAACTGACAGGGGCTCGCCGTGGAAGCCGGAAATCATCACGATCAGCATTTTTTCGATACCTTCCTGCTGGTAATGGGTGTGCTGGCGGCCATCGCACTGTGCGCCTACTGGATTGCGGACAGCATCGCAGAAGCCACGCCCGGCGCCTATGACAAGGGCGGCGCGGTCCAGGAAAAACTGATTGACCAGCGTCTGGCGCCGGTCGGCGAAGTCCAGATCTCGGGCGAGGCCGCCACCCAGATGTTGGTAGCCAAACCCGTGGCCCGGAGTGGCCCACCGAAATCCGGCAAGGAAATCTGGGAAGGCACCTGCTCGGCCTGCCACGGAACCGGTGTGCTGGGTGCGCCGAAGATCGGCGACCGCGCTGCCTGGGGAAGACGCCTGACCGAGGGCCTGAAAACCCTGGAGCAGCATGCGCTGCACGGCTTCAAGCAGATGCCCGCCAAGGGCAACAATCCCGCGCTCAGCGATGCCGAGGTCATCAAGGCGCTGGAATACATGATCAGTCAGAGTGGCGGCGCAAAACTCATCAAGCACTGAACGGATGGCTCCAGTGCATTCCTGAAAGCCGCCGACAGGCGGCTTTTCAGTTTCCAGTCTCGGCCAAGAGCCCGCGGATGTGATCGAGATACAGGCGGCCATGGGCCTGCCGTTCGGCTTCCGTGGGTGGCTCCGCCCCGGCCCAATCCAGATCATCTGCCGGTAATTCATTCAGGAAGCGGCTCGGTTCGCAATCGCGTTCTTCACCGTAACTGCGGCGTCGCGTGGCGTAACTCAGGGTCAGCGTGCGCTGGGCGCGCGTGATGCCGACATAGGCCAGCCGGCGTTCTTCCTCCACGCTGCCTGCTTCGAGGCTGTTGCGATGCGGCAGCAGCGCCTCTTCCATGCCGACCAGAAACACGTGCGCGAATTCGAGACCCTTGGCGGCGTGCAGGGTCATCAGGTTCACCGCATCCTCGTCCTTCGTCTCCTGATTGCGGTCCAGCATGTCGAGCAGGGCCAGTTGCGCCAGGGTGTCGGCAAGATTGCGCTCCGCGCCGGGCTCCGCGACCGGGCGTGACAGCCAGGCGATGAATTCATCCACGTTTTCCTGCTTCCTGTCGGCCGTTTTCGGATCACGCGCGTTGTCGCGCAACCAGCCGACATAGTCCGTATCCGCCATCAACTCGCGCACGGTGTCGGAGGCGCTGCCGTGTTCGGCGTGCTCCGCGAGACGCGACACCCAGCGTCCGAATTCGTGCAGACGCGCGGCGGCGACCGCTGGCAGGGTTTCACGCAGACCGGGTTCAAAACAGGCGGCAAACAGGCTGATGCCGCAACGTCCGGCATGGGCGCCGAGCTTTTCCAGCGTCACCGCACCGATCTCGCGGCGCGGCACGTTGACCACGCGCAGGAATGCGCTGTCGTCCTCGGGATTGACCAGCAGTCGCAGGTACGCCACCAGGTCGCGCACTTCGGCGCGGTCAAAGAACGAGGTGCCGCCGGACAATCGGTACGGCACACGCCGTTCGCGCAACATGCGCTCGAACAACCGCGACTGATGATTGCCGCGGTACAGAATCGCGTAATCGCGCCAGCGCCGCTTGTGCTCGAGGTGATGCTGCACCAATTCCGAGACCACGCGCTCGGCTTCATGCTGCGCCTCGTCGCACGTCAGCACGCGGAGCTTCTCGCCCTCGCCCAGCTCGCTCCACAGCTTTTTCTCGAACGCGTGCGGATTGTTGGCGATCAGCGCATTCGCCACCCGCAGGATGCGGCGCGTGGAACGGTAGTTCTGCTCCAGCTTGATGACCTTGAGCGCCGGATAATCCTGTTGCAGCAATGCCAGGTTTTCGGGTTGTGCGCCTCGCCAGGAATAGATGGACTGATCGTCGTCGCCCACCACCGTGAACGCGGCCCGCACGCCCGCCAGCAGCTTCAACAGGCGGTACTGCGCGACATTGGTGTCCTGGTATTCATCCACCAGCAGGTAACGCAGGCGGTTCCACCAGATTTCGAGTGCCTCGGCGTCTTCTTCAAACAGCCGTACCGGACGCACGATCAGGTCGTCGAAGTCCATGGCGTTGTAAGCCTTGAGGTGACGCTCGTATTCGGCATAAAGCCGCACCGCGCGTCGCGCCTGCGGATCAGTTTCCTCCGCCAGCACCTGTTCGGGTGACCGCAAGGCGCACTTCCACGCGGAAATCCGCCACTGCACCTGCTCCAGCAGTCCGGCGCGGTCCGACTGATCGGTTTTCAGCAGCTCGCGCAACAGGCTCAGGCTGTCCTCGGCATCGAACAGCATGAAGCCGCGCTTGTAACCGATGCGCGCATGTTCCTGACGCAGGATGCGCAGACCCAAGGTGTGGAACGTGGACACCGTGAGGCCCTGACTCCGCTCCGCACTAAGCAGATCGGCGACGCGCTGCTTCATCTCGCGCGCGGCCTTGTTGGTGAAGGTGACTGCGGCGATGTGCTCGGGCGCCATGTCGCAGGCCCGGATCAGGTGCGCGATTTTCTGGGTGATGACGCGGGTCTTGCCGCTGCCGGCGCCCGCCAGCACCAGCAGGGGTCCCTTGAGGTGGGTCACCGCCTGACGTTGCTCGGGATTGAGGCCGGCAAGCGGCGGGGCGGTGCGGGAGGGCATGGCCGCATTGTAGGGGGCGGGCTCCCGCGGCGGCAGTCTTGTTCCGGTGCGGGCTTTGTGTCTGCCGCCTTGCAATTCCAGAATGTTAGTCTATACTAACGGTTAGTGAACACTAACCTTAAAACCCGAATCCAGGTACTCGGCGACCCCAGCCGGCTGGCCATCTTCGAACGGCTGGCGGCGGGACCCCTGGCCGTGGTGGACATCGCCCGGGATCTGCCGATCACACGCCCGGCGGTCTCCCAACACCTCAAGGTGCTGAAAGACGCCGGACTGGTCACGGTGGAACGCGCCGCGAACCGGCGCATCTACCGGCTCGATACCGGCGGCGTGGCCGGGCTGCGGGACTATTTCGATCAGTTCTGGCGAGACTCCCTTCAGGCATTCAAGCAAGCCGCCGAAAAATCCTTCAAGGAGAAAACCGATGAACCAGGCCGCGACTGAACCCGGCTCCATCCCGCCCGTGCGTCACACCGTCGTCGTGGACGCGCCGCAAGCACACGCTTTCGACGTGTTCACACGCGGCCTCGACAGTTGGTGGTTCCGCGATCACCACATCGGTAAGGAACCCTTGCAGGAAGCCATCATGGAGCCGCGTCAGGGCGGACGGGTCTATGAGCGCGGCATCAATGGGGCCGAATGCGATTGGGGCCGGGTGCTGGTCTGGGAGCCGTCCTCCCGCCTCGTGGTGTCCTGGCAGATTCAGCACGATTGGGGCTTCGATCCCGATCCCGCCCACGGCAGCGAATACGAAGTGCGCTTCATCGCGGAAACCGCGACGCGCACGCGCGTGGAATTCGAGCACCGTCATTTCGAGCGTCACGGCGCGGCGGAAGGCCAGGCCATGCACGATGCCGTAACCCAGGGCTGGAGCAAGTTGCTTGAAGCGTATGCCCACACCGCAAGCGCAGCCTAGCGCTGCAATCCATTCATCACGAAGACGAACAAGGAGCACAGCATGGCCGACATCCTGCATCTCATCAAAATCCGCGCACCGCGTGAGAAGGTTTATCAAGCGCTGACGACCGCGGAAGGCGTCCGCAACTGGTGGACGCGCGATACCGATCTCGACAGCAAAGTCGGCGGCAAGGGCGAATTCCGTTTTGCCAAGGGCACGCGCGTGACGACCGTGAGCATCGAGGAATTGAAACCCGCCTCGCGCGTGGTGTGGAAAGCGATCTCCGCCCCGATTCCGACCTGGGCAGACACACGCATCGAGTTTGAATTGCATGCCGAAGGCGACGCCACGCTGCTCGCCTTCGCGCATCGCGGCTTCCCCGAAGCGGACGACATGTTTGCATATTCCAACACGGCTTGGGCGCAATTCATCCTCAGTCTCCACGAGTATCTGGAGACCGGCAAAGGCACGCCGCATCCGGACGATCCGATCTCGCGGCCGGCAAATTCGTAAAAGGTACTATTGCATTTTTCACCGGAGAGACATCAATGAATTCTTTTCATCGAATCGCTGCCATCGGGATGGTGCTTTCCCTTTCACTCGCCACAGCGGGTTGTGCCAGCCATGCGGCCGTTACTGCCCAAAACGAGCGTGCTGCCATCGAGACACAGGTACATGCACTGCTCACGGCCTATCAGGCCGACGATCAGAACGCCGCCCTGAAACTGGTGGACTCGGGACAATTCTCGGTGTACGGCAGCGACATCTCGGAATTCGTACAGACTACGGCCGGACTGCGACAGATGATGAGCGACGATTTCAAACTCTGGCACAGTGCAAAATTCGGTCCGGTCAAGGACCTGGACATCCGCATCGGACACGATCTCGCCACCGCGTTCTTCAACATTCCATTTTCGGTCGGCGGACGTCCTGCGGTCATGGTGCGCATGACCACCGTCTGGCGCAAGGTCAACGGTGTCTGGCTGTTGACGCAAAGCTCCAACACCGTACCGACAACTCATTCATCGGCACGTGAATTGCTGCACCGGTAAGCACTTTATGCTGCGCAAACTCAATGCTTCGCTGCTCGCGCTCACCGGCCTGCTCATCGGCCTCGGCGCCTTCGGTCACAGCTTCATGGGCCGCAAGGCGCTGGATGCCGGCCTCGCGCGCGTGGCGCTCGATCCGCACACCGACAAGCTGATTTACCTCGTGTGGTATTTCTGCGGCGGCTGCATGCTGGTGTTCGGCTTGCTGGTGATCGCCAGTGCCTGGCGGGCCTGGCACGGTGAAAACCGCCTGCTCCCGGTATCCGGCCTCATCGGCCTGTTTTACCTTGTCACAGGCGTGCTCTCGCTGGCCTACATGCACGAACCGTTCTGGAGCGTGTTCGTGGTCCTGGGCGGATTGGCGTTCCTGTTCTCACTGGCGCTGCGCAAAGCCTGACGAAAGCTCACGCCGCCATCTGCCGATCCAGCAGCCGATAACCGATGGCCTCGGCGACATGCGGGGTGGCAATCTCCGTGCTGCCCGACAAGTCGGCGATACTGCGCGCGACCTTGAGCACGCGATGATAACCGCGCGCGGACAGGCCCAACTGCTGCATGGCGCGCTCCAGCAACCGCTGGCTGGCGTCATCCAACCGGCATTGCGCATTGATTTCTCGCGTGGTGAGCCGTGCATTGGGCTTGCCGGCACGCGCCAACTGCCGTGCCCGAGCCGCCGCCACGCGCTCGCCGATCTGTGCACTGGTTTCGCCGTCGGGTGTGCTGCCGGGGCGCAGCGCATCGTGTGCGATACGCGGTACCTCGACATGCAGATCAATGCGGTCCAGCAACGGACCCGAGACGCGCGCACGGTAACGCTGCACCTGATCGCTGCTGCAATGGCAGCGACCGGACGCATCGCCGAGATAGCCGCAGGGACAGGGATTCATGGCCGCGATCAACTGGAAGCGCGCCGGGAATTCCGCCTGACGCGCGGCACGCGACACCACGATGCTTCCGCTTTCCAGGGGCTCGCGCAGCACTTCGAGCGCGTGCCGATCGAATTCCGGCAACTCATCCAGAAACAGCACACCATGATGCGCGAGTGAAATCTCGCCGGGCCGCGGCGTCGAGCCGCCGCCCACCAGTGCGATACCGGAGGCGGTGTGATGCGGCGCACGCACGCTGCGCCGTCGCCATGAGGCGGCATCGAAACCGCGTTCGCTGATGGACGCGATGGCCGCCGCTTCCAGCGCTTCCGCGTCGTCCATCGGCGGCAGAATGCCGGGCAGGCGGGAAGCGAGCATAGATTTGCCAGTGCCGGGCGGACCGATGAACAGCAGCGAATGCCCGCCGGCCGCGGCGATCTCGAGTGCGCGCTTGGCGTGATGCTGGCCGCGCACTTCGTTCAAATCGTCGTAACGCGGCAGATGATCCGTGAATTGCGAGGTTTGCGGCGCAAGCTGCTGCTGCCCCAACAGGTGCGCACAGACATCCAGCAGATGGCGCGCGCCCAGGATCGTGACCTCCTGTACCAGCGCGGCCTCATCCGCATTCGCAACCGGCACCATCAAGGCACGTCCCGCGGCGCGGCATTGGAGCGCGGCCGGCAGCGCGCCGCGCACACCGCGCAATTCGCCGGACAGCGACAACTCGCCCAGGAATTCCATGTCGCGCAGGCTTTCCGCCGGCAACTGTCCCGAGGCGGCCAGAATGCCGAGTGCGATCGGCAAATCGAAACGCCCGCCTTCTTTCGGCAAATCCGCCGGCGCCAGATTGACGGTGATTTTGTGATTCGGGAAATCGAGGCGCGAATTGATAAGGGCGCTGCGCACACGGTCGCGCGATTCTCGCACCGCCGCTTCCGGCAAACCGACAATGGCAAACGCCGGCAGCCCCGCCGACAGATGCACTTCCACGGTGACTTCAGGCGCGTCCACGCCCGACTGGGCGCGACTGTGGATCTTGGCAAGCATGCGGTGTTGGGCCTCCCTGCGCCTGTGGTTATTCCGGTGTATCGCCTTTCTGCAAGGCCGCTTCCAGCTCCTTAAGCCGCGCGGCCAGTTCCTCCAGCCGTTCACGGGTGCGCGCCAGCACGGTCTGCTGCACGTCGAATTCCTCGCGCGTCACCAGATCCAGCTTGCCCAGCGCGCCTTGCAGCACGACACGGAAATTGCGTTCCGCCTCGTTTTTCAGCTCGCGCAATCCGGCCGGCACGCTGTCGGCGAGCTTTTTCGCCAGATCGTCAAGCATCCCGGGGTCCAGTGCCATCGCCGTCACCTCAGCCGTGGGCTGTACACCAGTATATATGGCGTACAGCCGTATCCCAACCGGTGCTAGACTTTCACGAGGCGAATTCCGGCCTGTTGGAGGACAGTTCAGACATGAAAATGGTCAGTGCGGTAATCAAGCCCTTCAAGCTCGACGACGTGCGCGAGGCGCTTTCCGACCTGGGCGTACAGGGCATCACGGTTACCGAGGTCAAGGGCTTCGGCCGCCAGAAGGGGCATACCGAACTGTATCGCGGCGCGGAATACGTGGTGGACTTCCTGCCCAAGATGAAAATCGAACTGGCGGTGCCGGATGACCTGCTGGATCGCGCCATCGAAGCCATCACCAAGGCCGCCCGTACCGGCAAAATCGGTGACGGCAAGATATTCGTCACCAGTCTGGAACAGGCCATCCGTATCCGCACCGGCGAAACCGACGCCGATGCGCTGTAACGAGGAACACGTCATGCGCAAACCGATTCTGTGCCTGCTGCTCACCGCGCTGCTTGCGGGCAGCGCACTGGCCGACGGCCCCGTCTACAAATGGGTGGACAAGGACGGCCACGTGCACTACAGCACCGTGCCGCACAGCCTCGATGCCAAACCCACCGGCATCACCAACACCACCAAGGGCATGGCGCCCTCGGCCGGTACCGTGGCCGGTTCGCCCACGCCCGCCGATGCCCTGCCCACGATTTCACCCGGTGATTCTGCCGCCTGCAAGGCGGCCAAGCAGAAGCTCAGCCAATACCTGAGCGCCGATGTGCTTTATACCCAACTGCCCGACGGCAAACAGAAAAAACTCAGCAAGGACGAGCAGGCGAAAGTGGTGCAACGCGCGCGCAACGACGTGACGGTGGCCTGTACGCCGCCGGAATCCTGACATGCGTCCCGCGGCGCTCGCCTGTGCGTTGTGTGCCGGTCTGCTGCTGACCGCGGCAGTCCACGCCGACACCGTGTATCGCTGGGTGGACAAGGACGGTCACGTGCACTACAGCCAGACACCGCCGGCGAATTCGAAAGCTGCCGCCAAGGCCGTGGAGGTTGTGCCACCGCCGCCCGACCCCACCACGGTGGCACGCATGCAGGACATGCAGCAAGCTGTACACGATAAAAAGGAAGCGCATCAGGCGCTGGCGAACAGGGCGCAGCAGGAGGCGGACAAGAAAGCCAAACAGGAAAAAGCCTGCGCAGCCGCGCGGGCGCGTGCCGAGCGTTATGCGCAGGTCAATCGCGCGGTGAAAAGGGACAAGGACGGCAACCTGGTGTATTCCAGCGGCGAGGATCTGGTGAAACTGCAACAGCAGGCGGAGAAAGAAGCCACGAAATTATGTGGAGCGAAATAAGCCACGCTCCAGCGTCATGTACACGCTCGTCACCCCGGCCCTTCGTCATGCTCAGGACAGGCCGGGCTTCGCCCGAGCCGGGTCCGGGTTTTGATCGGCCCTCCCGGCCGTAGGTCGGGAGACTGATTCTTGACTGGATACCGGCGTTCGCCGGTATGACGAAAACTGAAGTACCTACGAAATGCCACACTCTCGTCACCCCGGCGGAGGCCGGGGTCCAGATCTTGATCGGCCCTCCCGGCCGTAGGTCGGGAAACTGAATCTTGACTGGATACCGGCATTCGCCGGTATGACGAAAACTGAAGTACCTACGAAATGCCACACTCTCGTCACCCCGGCGGAGGCCGGGGTCCAGATCTTGATCGGCCCTCCCGGCCGCAGGCCGGGAAACTGAATCTTGACTGGATACCGGCGTTCGCCGGTATGACGATCGAATTTATTCTTCAGTTACGTTTGTCGGTATGCGTCAGTGCTTCACGCAGGAACGGCGGCAAGGCGAGCGCGGCCGCATGGACTTCCGCATCGTAATAGCGTGTTTCAAAAGGACGTTGCGCGGCGTCATCGCGACGGAATGCCGGCACCGTGCCATCCTTGCTGGCCAGCGTCGCCGACCACCAGCCTGAGGGATAGGTACACTGCGGAAACAGCAGCGTGCGGACATCCGGATACCCGGCTTTCTTCAGTTCGCGGTGCATGCCGGTGATGATGGGCAGATACAGGAGCGGCGATTCGCTCTGCTGCACGATGAGTCCGCCGGGACGCAACGCGCGTCGGCATTCCCGGTAGAAGGGCGCCGCAAACAAGCCTTCCGCCGGCCCCACCGGATCGGTGCTGTCCACGATCACCACGTCCAGACTCGCGGCCGGTGCCGACTTGATCCATTGGATGGCGTCGTCGAAATGGAAATGCGCGCGCGGGTCGTCGTTGGCTTCGCACAAGTCCGGGAAATAGGTCTCGGCCAGGCGCGTGACGCGCTCGTCAATTTCGGCCTGAGTCACGCGCTCCACCTGCGGGTGCTTCAGCACCTCGCGCAAGGTGCCGCAGTCGCCGCCACCCACGATCAGCACGTCGCGTGGCGCCGGGTGCGTGAACAGCACTGGGTGCGCCATCATCTCGTGGTAAATGAAATTGTCGCGGTCGGTGAGCATGATGCAGCCGTCAATCACCATGAGCGTGCCGAAGCTGCCGGTCTCGTAAATCTCGATTTTCTGGTAATCCGTCTGCTCGGCGTGCAGGCGGCGCGCATCCTTGAGCGAGAGCGCCACGCCTTCCTCGGGGGCGATCTCGGTGAACCAGGTGTGATCCAGCGTCATGGCGGGCTCCGGCGGGGTGAGGCGCGATTATAACCCCGGCAAAAAACCTCTTTTATATTGCGGCGGCTTGCCGTACGCTTGCGCCGTTTTCGCCACCCTCAGCGCGGGAGCCGCCATGAGCCAGAACCCGATCCAGGACGCCCGCGAAATCTTCAACATCCAGCGCTGGGGCGACGGCTACTTCGACATCAGCGACGACGGCCGCGTGCTGGTGTTCCCGACCCGCAACCGCGAGGACGGTGCGGTGGACCTGTACCGGCTCGCCACCGAGGTCGGTCGTCACGGCCTCAACCTGCCGGTGCTGTTCCGCTTCGGCGACATCCTGCGCGACCGCGTGGACCGGCTGTGCGGCGCGTTCGCGCGCGCCATGGAATACCACGAGTACAAGGCCGGCTACACCGCGGTCTATCCCATCAAGGTCAACCAGCAGCGCGCGGTGGTGGAGGACATCCTGCGCCACGGCGAGGGCCGGGTCGGTCTCGAAGCCGGCAGCAAGCCCGAGCTGATGGCGGTGCTGGCGTTCGCGCCGGCCGGTGCCACCGTGGTGTGCAACGGCTACAAGGACCGCGAATACCTGCGGCTGGCACTGATCGGGCAGAAACTCGGCCACCGCGTGTATATCGTGGTGGAGAAGATGTCGGAGCTGGACCTCTTGCTGCGCGAAGCGGCCGACATCGGCGTCAAGCCCATCATCGGCATCCGCGTGCGCCTGACCCACACCGGGCGCGGCAAGTGGGAACACACCGGCGGCGAAAAATCCAAGTTCGGCCTGTCCACCGGCCAGATCCTGGAAGCGGTGGACAAGCTGCGCGGCGTCGGCATGCTGAATTCGCTGCAACTGCTGCACTTCCACCTGGGCTCGCAGATCGCCAACATCCGCGACGTGCAGCGCGGCATGCTCGAAGCCGGTCGCTGTTTCGCGGAACTGGCGGAACTCGGCGTCAACGTGCGCGTCATGGACGTGGGCGGCGGTCTGGGCGTGGATTACGAGGGCACGCGCTCGCGCAGTTCCTGCTCCATGAACTACAGCGTCGAGCAGTACGCCAACACCATCGTGCGCGCGTTGTGGGAGATTTGCGAGGAATACGAGCTGCCGCATCCGGCCATCATCACCGAGTCCGGCCGCTCCATCACCGCGCATCACGCCGTCATGGTCACCGAAGTGGTGGACTATGAATCCATTCCCGACAAGCCGCTGGCCGCGCCGGATCCGGAAGACCCGCAGATCCTCGCCGACCTGTGGGAGGACTACGAGAACAGCGAAGGCCGGCCGCTGCTGGAAGTCTATCAGGACGCTCTGTACTGGAACGGCGAGGCGCAGGCCATGTACATCCACGGCGTGCTGACGCTGGAGCAGCGTGCGCGTGCCGAACAGATCTATCACGCCATCTGCCGCAAGGTGCGCAACGGCTTGAAGCCCACTACCCGCGCGCACAGCGAGACCATTTTCGAGATTGACGAGAAACTGGCCGACAAGTATTTCTGCAACTTCTCGGTGTTCCAGTCGCTGCCGGACGTGTGGGCGATTGACCAGGTGTTTCCCATCATGCCGGTGCACCGGCTCACGGAACCCCTGACCCAGCGCGCGGTCTTGCAGGACCTGACCTGCGACTCCGACGGCCGCATCGAGCAGTACATTGACGAGGAAGAACTGGAAGCCACCATGCCGGCCCACGCCATGCGCCCCGGCGAGCCGTATTACCTCGGCTTCTTCATGATCGGCGCCTATCAGGAAATCCTCGGCGACCTGCACAACCTGTTCGGCGACAGCGATTCGGTGAACGTCGAACTCGATGCCGACAACGGTTACCGGCTGGTCAAGCCGGAGCAGGGCGATACCGTCGAGGATGTGTTGCGCTACGTGCACTTCGAGCCCGGCGATCTCATCACGCGCTATCGCAACAAGATTGACGGCGCCGAGGGCCTCGACCCCTACCAGCGCGCGCAATTCCTGAAAGAGCTGGAAGAAGGACTCAAGGGTTACACCTATCTGGAAAAGTGACGGGGTCGCGCACATGAAAACCGGTTTCGTTGGCCTGGGCGCCATGGGCTACCCGATGGCCCGCAATCTGCACAAGGCGGGCCTGCTCGCCGCGGTGTACAACCGCACGCACGCAAAAGCCGACGCACTCGCCAAAGAAACCGGTTGCCTCGCGGCGAAAGACCTTGCCGAACTTGTCTCGCTCTGCGATGCCGTCGTGCTGTGCGTCTCCGCGGATCAGGATGTGCTCGACGTAGTGGCGGAACTGGCATCCCACCTCAAACCGGGCTCACTCGTTGTTGATTGCTCCACGGTCAGCGCCGCCACCGCGCGCGAAGCGGCCGTGCGGCTGACAAAACACGGCGTGGATTTCCTGGATTGCCCGGTATCCGGCGGCACCGAAGGCGCGAAGCACGCCACGCTCGCCATGATGTGCGGCGGTGACGAGGCCGTGTTCCAGCGTGCGCAGCCGATCCTCACCGCACTCGGCCAACGCATCGTGCACATGGGACCGGTGGGCGCGGGTCAGGCCACCAAGGCCGTGAACCAGATTGCAGTCGCAGGCATCGCGCAGGCCGTGACCGAAGCACTGGCCTTCGCCGAGGCCGAGGGTTTGCCGCTGGCCAAGATCATTGACGTGGTGGGCGGCGGCGCGGCCGGTTCCTGGTTCCTGAGCCACCGCGGTCCCAACATGCTGCGCGGCGAATACCCGCTCGGCTTCAAGCTCAGCCTGCACGACAAGGATCTCGCCATCGTGCAGCAGATGGCGGCGGCGCACGGCGTGCAACTGCCGGTGGTGGAAATGACCCGTGTGCATTACCGTCGCCTGATGCAGGACGGTCACGCCGACGAGGACATTTCCACCCTGTTCCGGCTCAAACACGCGTTGTTCGCGGGAAAATGAGAGCCATTGGAGTGCCCCCGATTTTTCGGACAGCCGTGAGGTTTAGGATAGCCTGATGGAGGTTCGAGATGAAGAAGCGATTTTCGGAACAGCAGATTGTCCGGATTCTGGGTGAGGCGGCGGGGCACGGTGTGCCCACCACGGCCC